>JAEUNB010000192.1 GCA_016790625.1 Betaproteobacteria bacterium
TATTGGGCTCTTTGCGCTGCGAAGGGATTGATTCAAATCTTCAGACCCACGGATTCCTCGGGAGCCGGGTGGGCATAACTAGAAAGCAGAAAGGTAATTTGAAATGCCATTAGTTCGTCTTAAAGAAAATGAGCCGTTTGACGTCGCTCTGCGTCGTTTCAAACGAGCTGTTGAAAAAACCGGCCTGTTGACTGAACTCCGTGCGCGTGAGTTCTACGAAAAGCCGACCGCTGAGCGCAAACGCAAACATGCTGCCGCCGTAAAGCGCCGTTTCAAGCGCCTGCGCAGCCAGATGTTGCCGCCGAAGCTGTACTAAACAGTCTAGACGTTCCGAATTATTTCAAGGCAGGTGACGAACGTCGCCTGCCTTTTTTATTTCCCTGGAGAATCGAATGACGCTACGCGAAAGAATCAATGACGATATGAAGACTGCGATGAAAGCCCGCGAAGCCGACAAACTCGCCGCTATTCGCCTGCTTCAGGCTGCTCTAAAGCAAAAAGAGGTCGATGAGAGAGTCGAATTGACCGACGATCTGGTGCTGTCGATCATTGAAAAAATGTTGAAGCAACGCAAGGACTCCATCGAGCAATACACTGCAGGCAATCGCATGGATCTGGTTGCCACGGAGCAATTTGAAGTCGGCGTGCTGTCTGCCTACATGCCGACGCAGTTGTCTGATGCTGAGGTTGGGGCCATCCTCGATGGAGTTATAGCTGAGACCGGCGCCAGCTCTGCGAAAGACATGGGCAAGGTGATGAACGCTCTGCGTCCGAAAGTTGCCGGTCGCGCTGATATGGGCAAGCTATCGGCAATCGTCAAGGCCCGCCTCGGCTGATTTGTCGGACTGACGTCGGTCCCGCAAGCGGTTTGGCCCGGGACTGATTTTGCGCAGGGCTATAATTTCTGCATGATCCCGCAGGACTTCATCCAGCAATTGCTTGCGCGCGTCGATATCGTCGATGTGATCGATAAGCACGTCAAGCTGAAGAAGGCCGGCCAAAACTACTCCGCTTGTTGTCCGTTCCATAACGAGAAAACGCCCAGTTTCTCCGTGTCGCCGACCAAGCAGTTCTACCACTGCTTTGGTTGCGGCGTGCACGGTACTGCGATCTCATTCCTGATGGAGTACTCGGGCATGGGGTTTCGGGATGCTGTTCAGGACTTGGCCGAGAGTGTCGGCATGACCATGCCGCAGGAGGCCAATCGGGAGGAGTCCATAGAGCGCGCCAAGGAAGCTGCTGGTTTGGGCGAAATCATGATGGCCGCAATGCAGTTCTATCGGCGTGAACTGAAGAAATCGCCCAAGGCCATCGACTACTTCAAGGGGCGTGGACTAACGGGGGAAATCGCCGCCAAGTTTGGCTTGGGTTATGCGCCCGACGACTGGCAAGGCCTGAAGGGCGCCGTCGAGGACTACACCGCCAGTGCGCTGGTCGAATGCGGTTTGGTGATCGACAACGAAGGCAAACGCTACGACCGTTTTCGCGATCGCGTCATGTTCCCCATCCTCGACGCGCGTGGCAATGTGATCGGTTTTGGCGGCCGGGTAATAGGCCAGGGTGAGCCCAAATACCTCAATTCACCGGAAACGCCGCTGTTCGAAAAAGGACGTGAGCTGTATGGCTTGTTTCACGCTCGTCGCGCCATTCGCGATCTGCAAACGGCGATTGTGGTCGAGGGTTATATGGATGTCGTGGCGCTGGCGCAAAGCGGCGTGGAGAATGCAGTAGCGACATTGGGTACCGCAACAACGCCAACGCATGTGCAGAAACTGCTGCGCATGGCGGACAACCTAGTCTTCTGCTTCGACGGCGATAAAGCAGGCAGAAAAGCCGCGTGGCGCGCGCTCGAACAGTCGCTTCCGGTAGTAATGGACGGCAAGGACGTGCGCTTTTTGTTTCTACCTGCGGAAGATGATCCGGATACGTTTGTTCGTCGGCTCGGCAAAGACGCTTTCCTCGCGGAGCTCAAGAACGCCAAACCGCTTTCCGCCTTTTTGTTTGACGAACTGTCATCGCAAGTCGATCTCGGCAATGAAGAGGGACGTTCCCGCTTGCTGACGTATGCGAAACCGTTGCTTTCCCAGATATCAGCACCCGCGTTGGCGATGATGATGCAGCGCAGGCTGGCCGATCTGGTGGGGCTGGGCGTGATTGAAGTGCAGCGGTTGATACCAATGGCGACCGGCGGCTCCGAGCGCAACACTGCTCAGTCGCAGAACGAGCCTGCGTCAGATTTCGCTGCGAAGGACAAAGCCAAGGGCCAGTGGCAGGATCGGGGTTTTGGCCGGGGCGGCAAATTCCGCGGACCGCCACCCGGGGCCCCCGCGCCGCGGAACAAATCTTCGCCAGCCGGACTGCCAACGCAGATGATCTCACGCATGCTGGTGAAGCCTTCGTTAGCGGGCCGCTTTGACGTGGTGGCAGCGGATGACGATGAAACCCCGATCGGTGCAGCTTATCGCGTCGCCGCGTTCATCCGCGACCATGACTTTGAGGTCAATCAGGCTCAGGTGATCGAGCATTTTCGCGGGTCTGTTGATGAAGGCGAAGTCGAACGCGCTTCACTTCACCCCCTATTGACTGACATGGATACCGCACGGCCGGATTTCGACCTCGATGCTGAGTTTGATGAAGCACTTTCCCGTTTGCGCGAACAGGCGCAGGCTGAAGAGCGTAGTCGCGAGCAGCGGCGGCGGGCTAGCGAGATGGGGCTCAGCTAGTGTTTAAGGGGTTGAAGTAGTGTCAAACTGGCCCCAAGTGTCTGAATAGCTTTCAGAAAAGCCCCGATTCGGTTAAAATACACGGTTCCCCGTTCCTTGCAGCTTCCAAGGCCGGGCGGGAATCGCGATTTCCGCATTTCCGATCTCATCAATAGCCGCCCTCCTGCGACGGATCACACGACATGGCACGCAAACCGAAAAGCGCTCGCGAACACGACGAATTCCCCATCCCCAACTTCAAGGCCGCTCGCGATGCGAAGGTACCGGTCGATGTTGAGGCGCAGAAAACACGCCTGAAGAGTCTCATCTCTCTGGGTAAGGAGCGTGGCTTTCTGACCTACGCGGAAATCAACGACCACTTGCCGGATGTGGTCGATGCCGAGCAAATCGAGTTCTTTACCACCACGTTCAACGACATGGGTATCCAAGTCTATGACGTGGCTCCCGATGCCGAGACGCTGCTGCTGAACGAGGCCGCGCCGACAGGTTCCGACGATGACGACGCCGAAGAAGAGGCGGCTCAAGCACTATCTTCCGTCGACTCCGAATTTGGCCGCACCACTGACCCCGTACGCATGTACATGCGCGAAATGGGCTCGGTCGAGCTGTTGACGCGTGAGGGCGAAATTGAAATCGCCAAGCGCATCGAAGACGGCTTGAAGCACATGATTTACGCGATCTCGTCCTGTCCGACGACGATCGAGGAAATCCTCGCGCTGGCCGACAAGGTCGAACGCGATGAATTGCGCATCGACGAGGTTATTGATGGCCTGGTCGATCCGAACGAAGATCAAGTGCAGGAAGCTGAACTCTCCGATGAAGACCTTGAAGACGAGGAGATCGAGGAGGAAGAGGAAGACGAAGATGGCTCCATCGCTGCGGCTAATCTCGAACAGTTGAAACAGGATTCCTTGGTTCGCTTCAACTCCATACGCAAGCTGCATAAGAAAATGCGCAAGGTGCTGACCGAAAAAGGTCACCGCTCACGCGCCTACAAGGACTTGCAGGAGGAAATCTCTGCCGAATTGATGCAGATCCGCTTCTCGGCCAAGCAGGTCGAGGCGCTGTGCAATGGCTTGCGCAGCCTGGTCGATAAGGTGCGTCGCAGTGAACGCGAAATCCAGGAGCTCTGCGTCAAGAACTCCGGCATGCCGCGCCCGCACTTCATCAAATCGTTTCCCGGCAATGAAACCAATCTGAAGTGGATTGCCGAGGAAATTACCCACGGCAAGGGTTATGCCGCAGCCTTGGCTCGCTTCAAGCCCTCGATCGTCGAGCAACAGGAATCGTTGATCAACCTGCAAAAAGATGTCGGCATTCCAATCAAGGACTTGAAGGAAATCGCCCGCCAGATGAGCACCGGCGAGGCCAAGGCCCGCCGTGCCAAGCGCGAAATGATCGAGGCCAACCTGCGCCTCGTGATCTCGATCGCGAAGAAATACACCAACCGTGGTTTGCAGTTCCTCGACTTGATCCAGGAAGGCAACATCGGCTTGATGAAGGCCGTGGACAAGTTTGAATATCGCCGCGGCTATAAATTCTCCACGTATGCAACGTGGTGGATCCGTCAGGCCATCACGCGCTCGATCGCCGACCAGGCGCGCACGATCCGCATCCCCGTGCACATGATCGAAACCATCAACAAGATGAACCGCATCTCGCGGCAGATCCTGCAGGAAACGGGCCTCGAGCCCGATCCGGCAACGCTCGCCAAAAAGATGGAAATGCCGGAAGACAAGATCCGCAAGATCTTGAAGATCAGCAAGGAACCGATCTCGATGGAAACGCCGATCGGCGACGACGACGATTCGCACCTTGGCGACTTCATCGAAGACACGCAGACCTTGGCGCCGGACGATTCTGCTCAGTACACCAGCCTGCGCGATGTGACCAAGGACGTGCTTGATTCGTTGACGCCGCGCGAAGCGAAAGTGCTGCGCATGCGCTTTGGTATCGAGATGAACACCGACCATACTCTGGAAGAGGTCGGCAAGCAGTTCGATGTGACACGCGAGCGCATCCGCCAGATCGAAGCCAAGGCACTGCGCAAGCTGCGTCACCCGTCGCGTTCGGAAAAGCTGAAGAGCTTCCTCGAAACGGACAGCTGATCGAGGTTCCTTTTTTCCGCACCACAAACGGCCTGCAATGCAGGCCGTTTTCATTTCGTTTGATCTTCGTCAATCCACGCGTTGCTGGCGGGACTAGCCTTGAGGGTATGTCCACATTCCCTGACGAGGTGATGAAATGTTCAAGAATATTCTGGTACCGACAGATGGAACCAAGCTGTCAACAAAGGCCATCGACATGGCGCTCACGCTGGCCCGGGAAACAGGCGCGTCGCTCACGATCATGACGGCAATCCCGCCCTGTCCGGTCACGCCGGCCGGCGATGGCTATGTGCTTGAGCCCCTATCCGGCGAGGCCTGGATCAGGGTGATGAAAAAGAATGCTGACCGTATCCTGGCCAGCGCGGCCAAGCGTGCCGAAGGCAAGAAGGTTGATGTCACCCTGCTGGCGGTTGATGACAGTTTGGCGCACGAGGCTGTCGTCAACATCGCGCGCAAACGCAAATGCGATCTCATCGTCATGTCGTCACATGGCCGCGGCAGCCTGTCCGCGCTATTTCTTGGCAGCGAAACGATGAAAGTGTTGTCGCACAGCAAATTGCCGGTGCTGGTCTGCCGCTAGCGCGACAAATGTCGGGCGAGGCGCGTCAGGCCGCGCCTTGTTCGTTTATTTCACCAGCAACACTGGTGCGCTGGCGCGCGCGACCACCTGAGTGGCCACCGAACCCATCACCAGCGTGCCAAAACCGGACCGGCCATGCGTGCCCATCACAATCATCGGACAGCCAATGCGGGTGGCGGCTTCGGCGATTTCCTGACCGGGATTGCCCACCCGCGTGATCTCGATTGCCTTCAGGCCCTTGTCGGCAATGGCTGATCGCGCCGCTTTCAGTGCCTCGTCGGATTCCTCGGCATAGTATTGGTCCAGCGTTTCCTGCCCCAACCACGCGCGTGCACGCGGCGAAGGCACCGGCAAGTGAACATTGATCAGTGTGATCTCCGGTTTGGCGCTGAAGATATCGGCATGATCGAGTACATAGCGGGTGGCACGCAGGCTGCTATCCGAGCCATCAATGGCAATCAAGACTTTCATCGACTTCTCCTGAATGGTAACCCCACCATATTGCCGCTCAATTGCCGGGGGCATTTGATCTGCGTCAGATGTTTCCCAGATTCAGGACCACTCGAACCGTGTGCGGCACATCGCTACTCTTTTCGATGGCAAATCCCAGCTGTTCCGCAAGCTTCAGCATGCCCAGATTTGCCGGCAGCACGAGCCCTTCGATCGTCCGATACCCCGCGTCCCTGGCACAGTCGATCAGCGACTTCATGAGGATAAACCCCAGGCCGCGTGCCTGCCAGGCATCGGCAATGGCGATCGCGAACTCGACGGTGGTTCGGTCCGGGTTGGGAAAATAGCGCGAGACACCGGCGATCTGGTCAGTCGTGATATCGATCGCTACCAGCGCCATTTCGCGGCCATAGTCGAGCTGGGTGAATCGCGCGACGGTTTCCTGCGATAGCGCGCTTACGGGATGCTGGAATCGATAGTAGCGCGAGGTATCCGACATGTGCGCGACGAAAGCATGCTCCCGTTCGACATCGTCCGGACGGATGGGACGCAATAACAAGGGCGCGCCATCGCGGGTACGCACCTCGCGCTCCAGCTCGACCGGATAGGGAAAAATCGCCATGTGCGAATAGCGCAAATCGGTAATCGGCGCAGTTGCGTTGATCACCACTCGTGCATCGACCACCGCCGCACCTCGCGGATGCGCCAATACCGGATTCAGGTCCATTTCCTCGATCCACGGCAACAGGCAGGCCATCATCGATACCCGCTGAAGGATATCGATCAGCGCCGGGAAATCGATGCCCGGGATATCGCGATAGTTGTTGAGCACGCGATGAATTCTCGTCTCGCAAATCAGGTTGTCTGCCAGGGCCGGGTTGAGCGGTGGCAGGGCGAGCGCGATATCGTGCACCGCTTCGACCGCCACCCCTCCCGCGCCAAAGGCTAGCACCGGGCCGAATACCGGATCGCGCTTAAGGCCCACCAACAGTTCGCGTTGATGCGGAAATTTGAGCATCGGCTGCACATTGACGCCGAGTATGCGCGCAGTCGGCCTAGTCTCGGCGACCTGCTCCATTATGTCGTCCCAGGCGTTACCGACTTGCCGCACGTTGACCAGATTGAGCCGCACGCCGCCGACATCCGACTTGTGCGTGATGTCGGGCGAGTGGATTTTCATCGCGACTGGAAAACCCATCGCTTTGGCGGCAGACACGGCGGCGTCGCGCGTCGCCGCAATCTGGCCAATGTTTATCGGCAGATCAAAAGCGGCGGCCAGTGCTTTCGCCTCGACCTCGCTCAGTGTCAGCCGCTTTTCCTTGAGTGCCGTTTCGCGGATGTGCCGGGCCTTGGCAATGGCCTGCGACGCTTCGTGAAAACTCATGTTGCCGTGGGCGGGCACCGACTGCAGCAGCATGGACTGATGACGGCGAAAACGCGCCAGATACGAAAACGCTTCGACCGCGCTTTCTGGTGTCAGAAAATTGGCGATGCCGGCCGCATCGAACATGGCCTTCGCCGGCAGCACTGACACGCCGCCCAGCCATGCTGTGAACAGGGGCTTGTCATGGCTGGCCGCAATTGGAATAACAGCCGCCGCCGCATCTTCCGGACGGGTGACGGTTTGTGGACAAAACAGGGTGAGCACGGCATCCACTCCCGCGTCCGACATGGCGGCATCGGTCGCCACCGCAAAGCGCTGTGGTGTCGCATCGCCGATGATATCGATGGGATTGGCATGGGACCAGTGCACCGGCAGTGCGGCGTTCAGTTTGTCTACGGTTGCCGATGCCAATGTCGCGAGCTCGATCTGGCTGTCGATTGCGCAGTCCGCCGCCACCACGCCTGGGCCGCCACCATTGGTGACGATCGCCAGCCGGTTGCCCGCCGGCCGTTTGCTCGCGGCCAGTATTCGCGCAGCAGCAAACAGCTGCAGCGAACTCCTCACCCGTACGACACCCGCGCGCGCCAGAACCGCATCGAACACCGCATCGCTGCCGGCAAGCGCGCCGGTATGACTGGTGACGGCCTGCGTGCCGGCGGCATGCCGCCCTGATTTGAAGACAATCACCGGCTTGACTCTGGCGGCCGCGCGCAAGGCGGAAGTAAAGCCGCGTGCATCGCGTACGCCCTCGATATACAGCAGGATGCTGCGCGTCTCGCGGTCATGCACGAGATAGTCCAGCAACTCACCGAAATCCAGATCGAGTGCGCCACCGAGCGAAATCACGCTGGAGAAACCGATCTCGGTAGTCGCGGCCCAGTCGAGAATCGCGGTACAGACAGCGCCCGACTGGGAAATCAGCGCCAACGAGCCGGCGCGCGCCGATGCGCTGGCAAAAGTCGCGTTGAGCCCGACGGCCGGCCGCATGATGCCGACGCCATTGGGGCCAATCATGCGCATGTTGTAGCGCGCAAGCTCGGCCTTGACGTGTTTTGCGCGCAGGCGGCCTTCCTCACCGATTTCGGCAAATCCGCCCGACAGCACCACCGCATTGCGTACGCCCGCAACCCCTGCATCATGAATCAGGTCGGTTACGGTATTGGCCGGGGTCGCGATGACAATCAGATCGGGCACTTCGGGAAGTGCGGCAACAGAGCTGTAGCATTTCTCGCCGAGTACGCTGCCATGCTGCGGATTGACGGGATACAGATTGCCCTGGAACGACGCCTGGCGCATGTTCTCGAACACATAACGTCCCAATGCCCCGACGCGCTCGGTGGCGCCGATGATCGCGACGCTACGGGGCTCAAGCAAGCGGGAAAGATAGTGGTCGGCCATGGCGAATTTACCGGGTTGCATCGATGATAGCCGGATTGTCGCGGGGTGACTTCGCTATAATCACGCCTGTCTCACCTCTCATAGGGCCGTTAGCTCAGTTGGTTAGAGCAGAGGACTCATAATCCTTTGGTCGCAGGTTCAAGTCCTGCACGGCCTACCAAAAAATCAAGAACTTGCATCGCTTGTTCGCGTGCTCCCTACGGCTGGGGATTAGCCGGGGATTAGTGATGCAAGAATTCTAGGTGCAAATGCTGCTCGTGTCGAAAGCAGACTGCATCGGGGCTACCCCCCACATGGACAACAGCCCCTCATGCCGAGGGCTTGAGCCTCTCCCACTATCTGCAATGTGGGCGCACTTCGTTCTCTATCTTTTCTTTCCGAG
>JAEUNB010000223.1 GCA_016790625.1 Betaproteobacteria bacterium
TGCGTGAGCGCGTCGATTTGATCGACGACGCGATTGCAGCAAAAGCGGCAGCGGAACCTTTGGCGCAATCAGGTGAGTAAAGAAATAGATTCAAAATCGGCCAGGTGTGGAAACACATCTGGCCTTTTTTTCGTCCTTCAAACGGCGGCTATTGGCGGCGAAGCTTACAATACGGTCAACTCAAACAACGCTCATCGACCATGCAAATTCTGATCTGGATCGTTCGGGGCATCGTCATACTTTTATTGGTCTGGTTTGCGGCCAAGAACGCGGACCCCGTCGTGCTGAATGGCTACATGGACGCATCGGTCAAGGCGCCGCTGGCCCTGATCCTGCTGGCGTTTTTCGGTGGAGGCCTGCTGATCGGGCTGCTGGCAGAGTTGATGACCATCGTTCGTCTGAAACGGGAAATTCGGAAACTCAATCGTGCGCTGCAGCAAAAGAATCGCGAAGCCGATGCCGCCTTGCCGGCCGTGCAGGTGAACCCAAACAATGTCTGAGTGGTTGCCGTGGTTGTTTGTCGGTGCGCTGGCCTTTTTTGGCATCGGCTGGCTGGTCGCGCGCATCGACATCAAGCAATTGCTGCTGGAATCGCGTGCCATGCCGCAGGCCTATTTCAAGGGCCTGAACTTCCTGCTCAATGAGCAGCAGGACAAGGCCATCGAAGCCTTTATCGAAGTCACCAAGGCGCACCCCGAGGCGGTTGAATTGCAGTTTGCGCTCGGCAGCCTGTTCCGCCGGCGTGGCGAGGTGGATCGTGCGATTCGTGTACATCAGGAGTTGTCCGAACGCGATGGCCTGGGCGCCGAACAGCGCACTGACGCGTTGCTGGAGCTGGCGCTCGACTACCAGAAGGCTGGCCTGCTCGACCATGCCCAACGTATCCTCGGCGACCTTGCGACTAACGCGTCAGGTACCGAAGCGCAACAAACGCTTACCCTGCAGCGTCTGCTGGATATTCATGTGCAGGAACGTGACTGGGCTAAAGCGGTGGATGCGGCCACTCGCCTCGACAAGCGCGATGCAGGCGCGGACACCTCTCGACAGCGGCAGATTGCGCACTACCACTGCGAGCTCGCGACGCAGGCCAAGAAACAAGGCCGCGATGCTGACGCCTTTGCCAATCTCGACGAAGCGCTGGCCGCCAATCCGCAATGCGTACGCGCCAACCTGATGCGCGGTGAATGGTTGGCCGCCGCTGGTAAACATGCCGAGGCGATTGCAGCCTGGCGTGCCATCGAACAGCAGGACCCGGCTTTTCTCGGATTGATGGGCGGGCGCATGTTGACTTCCTATGTCGCCATTGGCCAGACGCGCGAGGGCCAGCAGGAGCTTGCCCGCATGCAGCAGCAGTATCCGGCGCTGGATTTGCTCAATGCGCTGTTTCAAATTACGCTGGAGAGCGAAGGTGCCGATGTGGCATTCGCGCTGGTGCAGGATGATTTGCGGCGCAATCCCACGCTGGTCGGACTGGATCGTCTGCTGGAGGCGCGCCTGCTATCGGTGGAGCAGGATCGCAAGGCCGACTTGCAGGTGATCAAAGACTTGGTGCATGCGCACTCCAGCCGGTTGGCGGTCTATCTTTGCGGTAACTGCGGTTTCAAGGCGAAACAGTATTACTGGCAGTGTCCAGCGTGCAACGGATGGGAGACTTTCCCGCCGCGCCAGACCGCCGAATACGATACGGCGGACCGTCACCTGGTGCACTCGAAAATGCAGGAACAACAATTGGAAGGGCAGCCGCGTGCGTAGCAAACCGATCATCGTCGTGCTGGACTACCCAAGTGCCGCGGCTGCAATGGAACTTGCTGCGAAACTGGATCCGGCGCTTTGCCGGGTCAAGGTCGGCAAAGAACTGTTTACCGCTGCAGGACCGGCAGTAGTTGAGAAACTGGTCGCGCGCGGCTTTGATGTTTTTCTCGACCTCAAGTATCACGATATCCCGAACACAGTCGCTGGCGCATGCCGCGCTGCCGCAGGATTGGGCGTGTGGATGGTGAACGTGCACGCCAGCGGTGGGCGCGCGATGCTTGCGGCGGCGCGCGAGGCCGTGGACTCTTCCAGCCACAAGCCGCTGTTGATTGGTGTGACGGTGTTGACCAGTCTCTCGACCCCCGATCTTGCCGACATCGGTGTGACGGGGACCGCGGAATCGCAGGTGATGCGCTTGGCCGCACTGTGTCATGACGCCAAACTTGACGGCGTCGTTTGCTCCGCGCAGGAAGCGCCGCTGTTCAGAGATGCATTTCCGAATTCGCCAGATTTCGTCAAAGTCACCCCAAGTATTCGGCTTGAGGGCGATGCAAAGGGAGATCAGCAGCGCGTGGTGACACCGGTCGATGCGATTAAAATGGGCGCGGACTACCTGGTCATCGGCCGCAGCATCACTCATGCGAAGGAGCCGGTACAGGTGCTGCAGCAAATCAACCAACAACTGATGGCGCTCGCTTCAGCGCCTGCCAACTGAACCATGAAACTCACTGTCGTTGGAACCGGATACGTTGGCCTCGTCACCGGAGCTTGCCTCGCGGACGTAGGCAATCAAGTGCTGTGCCTGGATATTGACCAGAAGAAAATCGATACGCTCAATTCAGGCGGCATTCCGATTTTCGAGCCAGGCTTGAAGGAAATCGTTGCCAACAATGTGGCTGCGGGAAGACTCAAGTTTTCCACCGACATCGTGGAGGGGGTTGCGTTCGGCGATATACACGTCATCGCCGTCGGCACGCCCCCGGGTGAAGACGGTTCTGCCGATCTGCAATACGTCGTTGCCGCCGCGCGCAATATAGGCCGGCACATGAAGGCGCGCAAGATCGTGGTCGATAAGTCCACCGTGCCGGTCGGCACGGCGGACAAAGTACGCGAAGCGATTGCAGACGAATTGAAACAGCGCGGTGCAGATATCCCATTCTCGGTTGTGTCGAATCCCGAGTTCCTGAAAGAGGGTGCGGCGGTCGAGGACTTCATGCGGCCGGATCGTATTGTGATTGGTGCCGATGACGCCGACGCGATTGAGGCCATGCGCAAGATTTATGCGCCGTTCCAGCGCAATCACGATCGCCTGATGGTGATGGATGTGCGCTCGGCCGAACTGACCAAGTACGCGGCCAATGCCATGCTGGCGACGCGTATTTCATTCATGAACGAATTGGCATTGCTCGCCGAGAGATTGGGTGCCGATATCGAATCGGTGCGCAAGGGCATCGGTTCCGACCCGCGCATTGGTTATCAGTTTTTGTACCCCGGTATCGGCTATGGCGGCTCCTGTTTTCCCAAGGACGTGCAGGCCCTGCAGCGCACCGCCAAGGCTGCCGGCATGGATTTGAAATTGCTGGATGCCGTGGAGCGCGTGAACTATGCGCAGAAGCATGTGCTGACGCAGAAA
Organism: Betaproteobacteria bacterium; assembly: GCA_016790625.1. Taxonomy (GTDB): domain Bacteria; phylum Pseudomonadota; class Gammaproteobacteria; order Burkholderiales; family Usitatibacteraceae; genus UKL13-2. The sequence goes on from JAEUNB010000223.1 coordinate 3,386, forward strand.
ATCGTCAAACGCTTCGGCGAGAGTCTAAGCGGTCGAACTATCGCCATGTGGGGCCTGGCGTTCAAGCCGAACACCGACGACATGCGTGAAGCGCCCAGCCTGGTGCTGATCGATGATCTGACCAAGCGCGGCGCGACGATTGTTGCGTTCGATCCTGTGGCCATGACCGAAGCGAAGCATCTGCTGAGCGGCAATAGCAAAGTACGATTCGTCGACAATGCCAATGAAGCGCTGGCAGGCGCCGACGCGCTGGCGATCGTCACCGAATGGAAAACTTTCCGTGCGCCGGATTTCGCTGCAATGAAAGCGGCGTTGAAAGCGCCGGTGATATTCGACGGACGCAATCTCTACGAACCGGACGGCATGCGCGAACTGGGATTCGACTACTACCCGATCGGGCGGCGCCAGGCGTAGACGCACATGGAGAATCTACCCACCATGCCAGCATATCAAGGTAAAACTCCAGCATTGGCGGGCGTTTCCAGCCATTTTTGCCACGGAAGCCGCTCCAGTACTGGAGTTTCAATTTTAAGTACGACGCAATCATGCTGAAATTACCCGATTGCTCACGTGCGCATGTGCTGGTGGTCGGCGATGTGATGCTCGACCGCTACTGGTTCGGCGATGTCTCGCGCATCTCGCCTGAGGCGCCGGTGCCGGTGGTGCATGTGCAGCGTACGGAAGAACGTCCCGGTGGCGCGGCCAACGTCGCGCGCAACATCGCGTCGCTGGGCGGTAAGGCGACGCTGCTGTCCGTTGTTGGTGATGATGAAGCGGGCCGATCGCTGGCCGCGTTGCTCGAGAAGGAACGCGTTGTCACGCTGTTTCATAAGGACTCTCAATTACCGACCACGGTGAAGCTGCGCGTGATCGGCCGTCAGCAGCAATTGCTGCGCATCGATTTCGAAACGCCGCCGTCGCGCGAAGTGCTTGAGGACAAGCTGGGTGATTTCGAATCCCTGGTCGATGGTGTCGATGTGGTGATCCTGTCCGATTACGGCAAGGGGGGGTTGACGCACGTATCGAAAATGATCAACGTCGCGCGCCGTCACGGCAAGCGCATCCTCGTTGATCCCAAGGGCGACGACTACTCAAAATATCGCGGCGCGACCTTGCTCACACCCAATCGCAGCGAGTTCCGTGAGATCGCCGGGCGCTGGAAGGACGAAGCCGAATTGACCACCAAGGCCGAAGCATTGCGTGCGCGGCTCGATCTGGAAGCACTATTGGTGACCCGCTCCGAAGAGGGCATGTCGCTGTTTTCCGCTGCCGGCGCGCAGCATGAGCCGACGCGCGCACGAGAGGTGTTCGACGTATCGGGCGCCGGCGATACAGTCATTGCCACACTGGGGTTGATGCTTGCTGCCTGTGCATCGATGGCTGACGCCATGCACCTTGCCAACCTAGCGGCGGGCGTGGTGGTCGGCAAACTGGGTACGGCGACCGTGTCGCGTGAAGAGTTGCAGGCGGTGCTGGGCTGAAGCCCGAATTGCACAACAACGCGCAGTACAAAACAGGATTGGAAACGACATGACTTACATCGTCACCGGCGCCGCCGGTTTTATCGGCAGCAATATCGTAAAGGCGCTGAATGAGCGCGGCATCAAGGATATCGTCGCCGTCGACAACCTGACCAAGGCCGACAAATTCCGCAACCTGGTCGATTGCGAAATTGCCGAGTACGTCGACAAGAAGGATTTCATTGAAGTGGTCGAATCAGGCGAACTCGGTGGCGATATCGACGCGGTGCTGCATCAGGGCGCCTGCTCCGACACGATGGAGACCGACGGCCGCTACATGATGGACAACAACTACCGTTATTCACTGTCGCTGCTCGACTGGTGTCAGGAAGAATCGGTGCCGTTCATCTACGCGTCGTCGGCGTCGGTCTATGGCGGTGGCAGCGTGTTCAAGGAAGAGCGCGAGCACGAATCGCCGCTCAACGTTTACGGCTACTCCAAATTCCTGTTCGATCAAGCGGTGCGGCCACAACTGGACAATGATCGCGGCCAGATCGTCGGCTTTCGCTACTTCAATGTTTACGGCCCACGCGAAAACCACAAGGGCCGCATGGCCTCGGTGGCGTACCACTTCTTCAACCAGTATCGCGCCACCGGCAAGATCAAGCTGTTCGAAGGCACCGAAGGCTACGTACATGGCGAGCAGCGTCGCGATTTCGTCTCGGTCGAAGATGTGGTCAAGGTCAACCTCTACTTCCTCGATAATCCCGAGAAATCGGGCATCTTCAATCTGGGCACCGGACGCAGCCAGACCTTTAACGATGTCGCCGTCGCGAGCCTGAACGCCTGCCGCGCGCTGGACGGCAAGGATGCGCTGACGCTGGCGGAAATGATGTCGCAGGGATTGATCGAGTACATCCCGTTCCCCGAAGCGCTCAAGGGCAAATACCAGAGCTTCACCCAAGCCGATACGACCAGATTGCGCGATGCGGGTTACGCGGACGCGTTCCTGAGCGTGGAGCAGGGCGTGTCGCGCTACATTCCTTGGCTGGCGGCTTTGTGACCCCATCTATTTTTTCTTACGGCTGGCATACGAATTAATTTAGTCGGCACTATGCAAACCGTGGCATCGCAACGCTTGCTCTCAATGTCCTTGCCAGCCGACGCATTGGTAGCGGAGCGAGGCGATGCGGTCCAACTTCACTTGAGGCGCAACGGGCTCAAGGTGGTAGTAACCGTTCCGAAGTCGGTACGTGAATGGTTTGTGGAGGCCACGGATGCCACTACTGGCGCACGAACCGAAGACTGGTGCGACTACGACGGTTACGACTCCACCGCTCCCGAGCGCTTGGAACAGGACATGGCGGAGGAGGTGACCCTCTTCGTTCAAAGACTCTTGGGCAGCGATCTCAGGTTCGAGGTCAAAGGCCATGCCAAATTGCTTTGGAAACTCTCAGGCACTTGGCAGCAGGCTGTCCCCCTCGCTGCAAGTGCCGTCTAATATCTCGCCGGAGCGGACGCGTGAAGCATAAAGTACCAAGCTTCGACATCGGCGAGCGCGCCGCTCAGCTCAACTGTTAGGCTTTCAATGGCGCCGTCCGAATCTATCTCCGTTTTCTCAAGTTTCGCCAAGGCAAATGGAGTAAATATCTCCGGGTGCACACCGCGTGAAGGTCTTGAACAGATGTTTTTGTTCTATCAATCTGTCGCACCCAAAGGCTGTGATCAACCGAACGGAGACATGCTGTTGTTCCAATGGGGAACGTATGATTGGGGTGCAGGAAAACACTTTGAACTCAACATCACACGGCAGTTCATCGAGCAAGCCTTTGACGATGACGACGCAATCAGTCAACTCAGTCTCACGTTCAAGTTCGCGCCAACTCTTGACCTTGTGAGCATCGGTGATGGCAACCGATGGTGTGACGGTCCAACGGAGTTTGAGCTTGTTCGCGGGTTCGCGTTTTCATCATCTGCGTTCATTGTTGTTGCCGACCACAACGCACATGTAGTAGAGCTCACGCATTGCTATGTCTAGCGTCGGGCCTAACCCTGCGTTCGTGGGGAGCTGCGCTAAAAGCCGAGCAACCCTCAACTCGACGTTAGGCGACAACAAATCAAAAGGAGCAGGGTGGATTTCCCCAGCACAAGTCAGCGTAGAACGCCATTTGACGGGCATCTCCACCCACTTTTTCCCTGAACGCCGCATCAGTGCTTGAGTCTCTTGATAAAAACGACGGCGTACCGCTGATGAGACTGTGCATTGGATCTATGCGCCGCAGTACCAGGCGCTATCTGCAAACTCTAGCGCTGGTGCGCCTTCCAAGCCGCGCCTTGTCCAAGCTGATATAGCTTCCCTGCGTAACGCAGGCCGCCGAGAACAGTTCCCACCAATGAAGCAGTGTGCTGCACGCCGCATTCCGCAATTGGCACAGCCAAAATACTTCCCTTCCACCTGCATATTGGCAAGCCGGAATAAAAGTCCCTATAATCAATGAGTTTCGGCGGTTTGGCGGTCGCGGTTTTCGCCAATGTCGAAGCGATTTGCGAAGTCGGGAGAGTCTGCAGTCAATTCTCGCGCGCGCTGCCAACAAGAGGGCTCAGTGGTTAGAGGCCCCCCCGGCGCTGCGTCAACCTTTTCATTCAGTCGTCGTTCATTCGACTGCGGTTATGCAACAGGTTGTAACGATGGGCAAAACCGCACCGAAGTTGCGCGCTTTCCGATAAAGGCGAGGCGGTCGGGGCAGGCTGTATCTGGTTTAACTCACTTACTCACTCAAGGAAACGACATGAAAAAAATCCTCGCATCGGTCTTCGCGTTCTTCGCGTCGATCTCGTTTGCGTTCGCAGCTGTGAACGTCAACACCGCCACCAAGGAAGAGCTGATGAGCCTCAACGGCATCGGCGAAGTGAAGGCGCAAGCCATCATCGACTTCCGCACCAAGAACGGCCCGTTCAAGTCGCTGGCCGACGTGGACAAGGTTCCCGGCATTGGTGAAGGCACTCTGAAGAAAATTGAAAAGGACGTAACCCTGTCCGGCAAGACCACGGTTGCCGCACCTGCGAAGGCCGACGACAAGAAGGCACCGGCCAAGGAAGAGAAGAAAGCTGAAGCCAAGGCCGATGCAAAGGCTGCTCCGGCCAAAGCCGACGCGAAAGCCGCTCCGGCCAAGGAAGAAAAGAAAGCCGACGCCAAGGCCGACAAGAAGGAAGCCGCTCCTGCCAAGAAGGAAGAAAAGGCCGCTGCTGCCGAAGCCAAGAAGGCCGACAAAAAGGAAGTGAAGGAAGAGAAGCCGGCCAAGGAAGACAAGAAAGCCGACAAGAAGGCTGACAAGAAAGACGCAAAAGAAGAGAAGCCCGCCAAGGCTGACAAGAAGGACGCCAAGGAAGAAAAGCCTGCCAAGGCAGACAAGAAAGCCGACAAGAAGGAAGACAAGAAAGCTGACGCCAAGGCTGACAAGAAAGACGACAAGAAGGCCGACAAGAAAGACGACAAGCCGGCCAAGAAGGACGACGACAAGAAAGATGCACCGAAGAAGTAATCCGGTTGCAGCGAAAGAAAAAAAGCCCGCGCAAGTCGCGGGCTTTTTATTTGTTAACAATAATCAAGAATTCCTCCCCTCACGGCGCTTTGACTTCCGGTCCGCGCCGGTGCTACAGTTAATTCATCATCAGTTGAAAGTCATCCTGCATGACGGAAGCACGCCAGCCGGGTTTAACGTTCCGCGAGTTCCTTGATTCGGTTCAAGGTTACTGGGGTGCGTGCCGCGAGCACGATGGCCACATGCTGTTGTTGTTCGGTCTTGCGCTGCTGCCATTGCTGATCGCCATTGAGTTTGCCTTGCTGGCCATTTCGCTGGTGGCTATCCACATCCTCTGGAATGCGCGCAAGTTTTATCGCAAGGTCGCGCCGAAATGTCCCACCTGCAAGTCGACCATGCGCGATGTTGATGGCCTGATGATGATCATGGGGCTGCAATACGTGGAGCGGCCCACGCCGATTCACTGCATGCACTGCGAGAACGTGATCGTTTTCTGGAACGACGTCCGCCAGCAAAGCTAGCGCTATCCCTGCGTTGGACCGTAGGTTTCCTCGTACGGCTGCATCACCACCCATCCCGATTCGCCGGCCGGCGCATCGAACTTCAGTTGAAACGATTCGCCACTGCCCCGGCCCAGGAACGTCCCTAGGCTGATATCGGTGTGGAAGCCGGGCGTCAGGTTGCCGCTCCACGCCACCGTTGCGTTCGGGTCGGTAAACACGGTTGAGCCCGGCTTGACCGCCAGCGTCAGCGGTTCGTAGTGCGTGGTGATGGCAATGTGGCCGGTGCCGCTGACACGCACATTGAACAGGCCGCCGCCGGCTGCAGCGCCAAACGAGCGCATCAGCTTGATGTCGTACTCCAGCGTCTCTTCCAGCGCCAGCACGTCGTTGCCGTTGACACAGATGACGTCGTTGTCCAGATGCAGGATCTGGATTTTCTTGCCCCGGTCGGCGAGGTAGACGCGGCCGCGTCCGTCCACCTTCATCAGGCTCATGCCTTCGCCGGTAACAGCCTTTTTCAGCAGCCCACCAAGTCCGCGATCGAGTACGCCTTCGCGGGTGAATTTCACCTGCCCCTGGTAGGCGATCATGGCGCCGGCCTTGGCCCAAACGCGGCCCGCCAGTTTCACTTCCAGCAGATAGGCGTTTTCCAGCTCGAACACTTCGCTGCTGGCATCGCGCTCGGCGGTTTTGCTTACAAATTCGGACAGGGAATATTTGCTCATGTCGAAGGAGGGCAGTGGATAAAGAAAATCACGTCGTGGCCAGCGTTGCCTCCAGTTCGGCAAAGGTATTGGCCACGCCGGTGGATGGTATCTCAATACCCAGCTGCCGCTCGATTTGTGTCAGCGAAAAAATGCCGACGATCTCGGTTTTCCCCTGCACGCTGGTCTCCATCACCAGCGTGTGCTGGCGGCCGCCTTCGCGCAGACTGGCAATCACTTCGCCCACCTTGGCGTGGCGCACATCGGCGATCATGATCGCGTTCATGCGATCCAGCGGCGTCATTATGTCCGACACCAGGATTTCGCTGTGCTTCACGCGTCGCTCCTCGGAGAAGCGCAGCGGTTTTTCGCCAAGGATATCGGTGGCGGTGATGATGCCGGCGAGGCTGCGATCGGGACTCAGTACCAGCAGCAGGCGCACGCCGCGCTGCACCATATAGGCATGGGCCGCTTCCATCGTCATCTGCGGTTCGATCATTGCAGCGTGCGTGTGTCTGAGATCGGTCATCACATCGACCGCCGATGAATCGGTGGTGACGGCGCGCGGTGGCGCGGGGCGGGCGATGAAGATCGGGCCGGAGAGGCGTTGTTCGGTCAGGGCGTGATAGGTGCGCATTGTCGATCCTCCTTGAGTGGCACAATGGAGTTAGCGGAGTGTGCGCGGGATCATGATGCAACGGCATCGCAATCCTGCAATCCGTCCGACTCATGTTACGCTTTTTCGTTCTTGTGTTTGGACGCTTAGGCCAACCCGTTCTGTAAAAGAAATGTGTCATGGCGCCAGTTTTCTTCGCAACGCAAAACGAGTTCCGTCGCTGGCTGTCGCGGCATCACGCCAGCGACAAGGAGTTGCTGGTCGGCTTCAACCGCATCGGCCTGGGACTGGGCGGATTGACCTATGCGCAGGCGCTGGATGAGGCGCTGTGTTTCGGCTGGATCGATGGCGTGCGCCGCAAAGTTGACGAGAGCAGCTTCAGTATCCGTTTTACCCCGCGCAAGCCCGGCAGCATCTGGAGCCTGATCAATGTCGGGCATGTGGAACGCCTGACTGCGGCCAAGCGCATGAAGCCGCCGGGCTTGAAGGCTTTCGAGGCGCGCGTGGCGCACAAGACCGGGATCTATTCCTTCGAGCAGAAGAAGCATGAATTCGAGCCGGCGCAGGAAAAACAGTTTCGCGCCAACAAGAAGGCGTGGAAGTTCTGGGAGGCGCAGCCGCCTGGCTACAGGCGCGTTTCCACCCACTGGGTGACCAGCGCCAAACAGGAAGCCACTCGTGCGCGGCGGCTGGCGCAATTGATCGCCGATTCAGCAGCCGGCCAGCGGATCGGTGTGGTGACGGGCAAGAAGCCGGGATCGGCTTCCTGACTCAAGCTTCCCAGGTTTTCAGATTGAGGAATTGCCGCCGGGTTTTCGGGCCGTAGGTGGCGAACGTCGGATCGGGCCGCTCGCGATATTCGCCTCGATCGCGCGCGACCTTGTCGCCTTTGAGATGCTTGCTCAGTACATCGGCCGGCACCGGGTAGATCTTCAGCGCATTCAAGCCGAACACCTTGGCCCGCAGTTCCGGCGTGATTTGCGGATAGCCGTATTTCTCTCGCAATGCGGCGGAAATCTGGAAGGTACGGAACGCCTGTATCTGATCCTGCGGCGAGCCGTACCAGATCGAGTCGGTTCCCCACAGGACATTGTCAGGTCCGCAATACTTGAACAGCTTGCCCAGTGCGTGCGCAGCCGAATCCGGGTCGCGCATCAGGAAGCGCCAGGTCGAACCCAGCTCGGGATAAACGTTGCTGCCAGGTTTGATGCCGTTCTTGATCAGGCTGGTCACCAGCGCGTCGATGCCATCGGTGCGTTTTTCGTCGTAAGGACCTTCGGCCTTTTCGGTGACGAATCCGGAGTGATAGATCAGGAAATTCATGCGCGGAAAGCGCTTGGCCACGCGGCCGATATCGACACAGGTCGAATGCTCGTAGGATTTCTGGCCAAACGCCAGTCCCTTGTGGATGGCAATATTGCGCACGCCAAGCTTCTGCGCTTTTTCGATGAACGCGATGCCGACATCGTCGTCGAGATAGAAGCCGACGCCATCCGGGCCCCATTGCGTGTAAGTCTTGAACGCAGAAATCTTGTAGCGCGAGGCCAGCTCGTCCATCGACTCCAGGTCGCCCGGCGAATTGGGGTTCACACGGCCGTGAATGTAGAGTCGATGCGTGCCGTCGAGTTTTTCAACGATTCGGGACGTTGCCGCCGCTTCCTCGATCGTCAACGGTTCGTTCTGCCGCGTCGAGGGCACGAAGGACAGCACCATCAGGTCGGTATCCGAATCGAGAAACACATCCTTGATAAATTCGTCCTGGCCGATGCAATTGAGGTAGTCCAGCTCGCCGGGGCCTTTGGCCGGACCGCAGCTTTGCGTCTTGGGCATGCGCAATGGACGCGCGCCGGGCGATAGCCGCTTGGTCCACGCGCCGGTCGGATTGACGAAATGGCCCTGCACGTCAAAGATGAATTCGCTGCCGTCCACCGAAGAGCGGGCAAGCTGCAAATCCAGTGCCGCCGTTTTGTCGAGTTCGAAAAACCCGCCACTCTTGCCGGCTGCGGCGTAAGCCTGGTTCATGCCGATCAATGAGCTGGCCACCCCGCAGGCGGACACCAGGAACGAACGGCGATCGATTCCCAGCCGCTTTGCATTTGCGCCAGCCGCCTCTTGCGCGAGGTGATTGGCGTGGTGATGCATCGGCTCCAGCGGAACGGGAACGAATTCGCCGTTGCTGGTGGTGTCGAGCTTGATCGGCAGGCGTGTGCCGTCGGGATCGTGCTGGAATGTCATGGGGCTTTCCTCGCGCAAACTCGGGATGCCCCAGTTTATGCCAATCGCAAAAGCGCGTTGTGGCGGAATGTAGCCGTCGTTTGTTCAGCGAGACTAATTGGTTGCGCCGATTGCTTTGGCACGTCGCGCCGACGATTCGCCTTCGCGTTTCGCCGCATCGCGGTCGTAAGCATCGTCGATCCAGCCGCCCAGATGCTCGCGCACGATCTCGGTCAGCGCGCTGACGTATGCCTGTGTATCGTTGGCGACCGGGATGTAATAAAACTCGCGTCCGCCGGCCTCGAGAAAAGTCTCGCGGCCTTCATCGGCAATCTCTTCCAGCGTTTCCAGACAGTCGGCGGCAAAGCCCGGACATATGACATCGATGCGGCGGGTACCTTTCTTGCCCAACTCCGTAAGCGTCTTGTCAGTGTACGGCTGCAGCCACTCTGCACGGCCAAAGCGCGACTGGAAGGTCACCACATATTCGCCCTGCTTCAGGCCGAGCTCGTCGGCCAGCAGGCGCGCGGTCTTGTGGCATTGGCAGTGGTAGGGATCGCCCTTGTCCAGATGAAATTTCGGCAGGCCGTGAAACGTCATCATCAGCTTGTCGGTACGAAAATCCGGCCGGCCGATTTTCATCCACTCGGCCAGCACGTTCTTGGCTATGGCTTTGATGTAAGCGGGATGGTCGTGATAACTGCGCACCACGCGAATCCCCGGCACGTTGCGAATCATCGACAACACGCGGCCCAGTTCATCCATGGTTGAAGCGGTGGTGCTGGCGGCGTATTGCGGATACAACGGCAGCACCAGGATGTTGTCGCAGTTGGCGGCCTTCAGCTTGTCGATGGCGCTGGCAATCGACGGATTGCCATAGCGCATCGCGTACTCGATCTTGATCGGACTTTTTGTCGTCTCGCCAATGAAGCCGCGCAGCATCTGTGCCTGCCGCGAGGTGTACACCCGCAACGGCGAGCCTTCCTTCATCCAGATACCTTCGTACTTCTTCGCCGTCTTCTTCGGCCGGGTGTTGAGGATGATGCCGTTGAGGATCAGCCACCACACGGCCTTGGGAATTTCCACCACGCGGGTGTCGGATAGGAATTGCTTCAGGTAGCGTCGTACCGCTGCAGGTGTTGGCTCATCGGGCGTGCCGAGGTTGACCAGCAGGATGCCGGTGGCAGCAGGGGTACCGTGGGTAAATTTCGGTTCGGGAAGGTAGGCCATGTTTCAGATATCAAACCCCAGCATCGGCGCGGCTTTCCGGGCATTTTGGGCCTGGGAGGCGCGCCAGCGCTGGGGTTGTGGCTAAGGACTGTTAAATTACTGCCGTTCGCCCTGAGCTTGTCGAAGGGCACGGATGCGAGGCGTTGTTCGTTGTTAGCCCTTTCGCGGTTCGACAAGCTCACCGCGAACGGGAATGAAATTTCGACTGGTTTTCGCTAATGCTGGTCTAGTGCTGGCTCAGCGCCGATGACAGCAGCTTCGCCGTCACGTCGACGATGGGGATCACGCGCTCGTACGCCATGCGTGTCGGCCCGATCACGCCGACCGTGCCCACCACCTGGCCATCGACTTCGTAAGGCGCAGTAACCACCGAGAACTCGTCCAGCGGCACCACCGACGATTCGCCGCCGATGAAAATCTTCACGCCGTCCGCGCACTGGCTGACGTCGAGCAATTCCATCAACTGCGTTTTCTGGTCGAACACATTGAACAGTTTGCGCACGCTGGCCATGTTGGAACCGATATCGTTGACATCGAGCAGGTTGCGCTCGCCGGACACCACCACGCCGGAGGAATCCGATCCCTGGCCGCGCGCCTCGACCACGGCGGACATCAGCGTGGAAATATCGCGGTGCAACTGGCCCAGCTCGAATTTGATCTTGTCGCGAATCTGGTCGAACTCGTAACCGGCGTAATGCGTGTTGAGGTAGTTGCCGGCCTCGGTCAGCTGGGCGGGCGAGTACTGGCGGTCGGTGATGAGGATGCGGTTCTGTACGTCGCCGTCGGTGGACACGATGATCAGCAGCACCCGCTTTTCCGACAGCTGCATGAATTCGACGTGCTTCAGGCCGACACCGCGGCGGCGCGGCGTGACGACAATGCCGGCGAAGTGGGTCAGGTCCGACAGCAATTGCGAGGCGGAGGCGACAACATGCCGTGGATCATCGGGCCGGATATTGTGTTCAAGCTGTTCGCGTTCCAGCTTTTCCAGCGGCTGAATGGTGAGCAGGGTATCGACAAACAGCCGATAGCCCTTGGGCGTCGGCACGCGGCCGGCCGAAGTATGCGGGCTGGCGATGTAGCCCATTTCCTCCAGATCCGCCATCACATTGCGGATCGAGGCCGGCGACAGCTCCATCCCGGAAAACTTCGACAGCGCGCGCGAACCGACCGGCTGGCCGTCGGCAATATACCGTTCAACGAGAAACTTGAGCAGTGTCTGGGCGCGGTCGGAAAGCATGTGATTATCTTAACCGGAATTACGGGGATTTTATGTATTTCGCAGGTAGTATCGACCTTGCAAAAATTCAACTGCCCCGCGCTCGTGTCGAGTCGCCGGGTTGATGTGTTCTAATCTCGAAAAATGACCTCCCAATTCAAAACCGTGGCCATCGTGGCCAAGCCCGACGGCTTGGGCGTGGCCGAACCGCTCAACACCTTGATCCGTTTGCTGAAATCGCGCGGCATGGCGGTGCGGCTGGATGTGCGTACGGCGGAATTTACCAACGAAGCCGTCGATGAGGTGCTGCCGCGTACTCCGCTGGACAGCCTGATTGACGGTGCCGACTTGGCGATTGCGGTCGGCGGCGATGGCACTATGCTCGGCGTTGCACGTATCGTCGCGCGCCACGGCGTGCCGCTGGTGGGCGTGAATCTGGGCCATCTGGGATTTCTCACCGACATTTCCGCCGAAGGCATGAGCGAAACGCTGAACGAGTTGCTCGACGGCAAGTACACCGAAGAGAACCGCATCCTGCTGGAAGCGGAAATCCTGCGTGACGGCCAGCCGGTGTTCCGCTCGGTGGCGCTGAACGATGTGGTGGTCAGCCGCGGTGCCATGGGCACCATGATCGAGTTCGCCGTCGAGGTGAACGAGGAGTTCGTCTATTCGGCGCGCGCCGATGGCGTCATCATCGCCACGCCAACCGGCTCCACGGCTTATGCGCTGTCCAGCGGCGGGCCGATCCTGCAGCCGGGGCTGGCGGCGATTTCCCTGGTGCCGATTTCGCCGCATACCTTGTCGAACCGGCCGATCGCGATTTCGTCGGACTCCGAAGTGCGGGTCAAGCTGCTGCGCGGGCAAAACGCGCGCGTCAATTTCGACGTGCAATCGTATTTCGATCCCGCCACCGACGACGTAGTCGCGGTACGCGCGCATCCCAAGCCGCTGCGCTTGCTGCATCCGGTCGGCTATTCGTATTTTTCGATGTTGCGCAACAAGCTGCACTGGAACGAAAGAACCTCCTGATTCATGCTGCGCAGCCTGACCATTCGCGATTTCGTCATCGTCGATAGCCTTGAGCTTGATTTTGAATCCGGCTTCACCGCGCTCACCGGTGAAACCGGCGCCGGCAAATCGATCCTGATCGACGCGCTGTCCTTGGCGCTGGGTGCGCGAGCCGAGGGTAGTGTGGTGAGGGTAGGGCAGTCGCGGGCGGAAATCGCCGCCGAATTCGATTTGAGCGACAACAAAGCCGCGCGCCGCTGGCTGAAGGACAACGAGCTGGCCGATGACGACGCCAATATCTGCCTGTTCCGCCGCGTACTGGATGCCGGTGGGCGTTCCAAGTCGTTTATCAACGGTATTTCCGTCACGCTTTCGCAGATGCGCGACCTGGCCGAGCACCTGATCGATATCCACGGCCAGCATGAACACCAGACACTGCTGAAGCGCGATGCGCAGCTGGCGCTGCTGGACGATTTCGCCGGCAATGCGACTCTGCTGGCGGACGTTGCAGCCAAGCACGGCGCGTGGTCGCAGCTCGCGAACATGCGTGCCGCGCGCGAGGCCAACGAAGCGGCGATTGCGCGCGAATTCGAAGACCTCACCTGGCAGATCGGCGAACTGGACAAGCTCAAGTTCACGCCCGCGCGTTGGGAAGAGACGCAGGCGGATCATCGCCGGCTCGCCAACGCCGCCAGCCTGATCGAAGCCGCAGAAACCGCGGTCAACGGCCTGGCCGAAGCGGACAACGATGTGCTTTCGCAAATCGATGAATTGGCCGGCGGCCTCAACGATGCCGCAGAAACCGATCCGGCGCTAAAGGAAGCAGTAGATCTTATTGCCAGCGCCAGTGTGGAGCTGCGCGAAGCGGCGACCAGCCTGCGTCATTACCTGCGCAAGCTCGATGTCGATCCCGCACGGCTGTCCGAACTGGATCGCGAAATTGCCGACGTGCAGGAAATCGCGCGCAAATTCCGTATTGAGCCGACGCGCATTCCTGAATACCTGCAGCAAAAGCGCGATCGCCTGGCCTCGCTGGGCGGCGGCCAATCGCTGGACGCGTTGATCGGGCAGGAACAGGCTGCACATGCCGCTTTCATGGAAACAGCAAAAAAGCTGACCAAGACGCGTCAGACCGCGGCGCGCAAATTTGCGGCCGAGGTCACACAATCGCTGCAGCAACTCGCCATGCCGGGCGGCAAGTTTGCGGTCGAGTTCGCGCCGCGTGAAGCATCCGCCAGCGGATTGGAGTCGTGCGAATTCCAGGTGGCTGCGCATGAAGGGCAAACATTGGGCGCGCTGGCGAAGATTGCGTCCGGCGGTGAATTGTCGCGTGTTTCGCTCGCTATTCAGATGATGTCCTCTGCCAAGGGCGGTGTCGGCACGCTGATTTTCGACGAAGTCGACTCCGGCATTGGCGGCCGTGTGGCCGAGGTGGTGGGGCGTTTGTTGCGCGCGCTGGGCGGTAAGCACCAGGTGCTGGCGGTGACGCATTTGCCGCAAGTCGCTGCGTGCGCGATGAATCAATTCCAGGTGGCCAAGACGGCGCGCGATGGTGTCGCGACCACGACCATCAATGCGCTCTCGCCGGCAAAACGTGTCGATGAGATTGCGCGCATGCTGGGTGGCATCACGATTACCGCTGCAACAAAAAAAGCGGCGGAAGAGATGCTGGAAAACGCCGCGAAGGCCAAAGGCTGACGCCCGCGTTCCAGGTCTAAACCCCAGTATTCGTGTGCGCTTCAGGGCGGAAATGGCTGAAAAGGCGCGCTAGCGCTTGAATTTAGCTGTGATTTACTAAGCTTGGGGGCTCAGCGGACGGTCGCCTCCCTGAGCTAAAGGAGCTCTAACATGACGTTCTACTATTTTCCGAAGTCCGCTTTCGTTGGGGTGATGGTTGGTGTCTTGATAAGTGCTTCCGCATCAGCATCCAGTTGGGATAGCTGCGCCGATGATCTTGATAGCTTGCGTCGCGCTGCGCGTGATGCGGGCGATAAAGCAAATGAAGTAAAAACAAAGTCCGAGGAATTTGAAAACTGCAAGCGCTATCCAGACATATACGATTTGCTTAGGGATCGCTGCCGTTCAAAGGCGTCTGACTACCAAAGCGCTCAGCGGGATCTTCAGAGTGAACTAGAAACTGTAGATAGACGAATTCGTTCGGTGCGTTCGTCTTGTGGCTTTGATCTTGGATCGACAGGCGCCACGCCATTTTCGCGTCCAGCGGCACCCAATTCGAACAATCGCGCCTGCGATTTATTTAAAAGTTATAAAGATAAGCTCCCAATCAACACGCTTGTGGAAGCGTGCGTAAAAACAATGCCTGAGGCTGAGTGTAGGAAGTGCCTAAATAGCAAATAGCTATTGACGGGTTTTGAGTCCTAGGCGATTGGTTTTCTGCATTTGCGGCATAGTCCTGAGAGGATAGGGATGAAGATCACGGAGGATATTCAGAAAGAACTAGCTGAGTTACTAGAGGAGGGTAACTCTGTCTTGAATAAATTTCAGGACAAGGATAAGAAGATTGAAGTCCGAATTGATTATCAACGCTGGTACTCAAAAGCGCTGAAGGCAATGCAGCTGCTCGCCCCCGATCGCTACGATGAATTTCGCCAATACTATGAAGCTGATCCGAAGCGAAAGAGTCTTGGATACGGTACATACGTTATTCACGACTTCATCAAGGGCGTAGCGCCAGGCTCGTATCAACTGCAGAATTTCGACACGCGCGGCCAAGCGGCGCTTGGTATGTACAACCAACTGATTATTTTGGTCGCGGTCGTCGACCGATCAGAAAGCATACTTTCTGACATTCAAGCTGCTTTGTTAGCGGAGTTGCAAGACGACGAGATCAGTACTGCTGAGGCGCTGCTCAAAGTTAATGCGAGGGCCGCAGGCGCTCTAGCGGGAGTAGTTCTCGAAT
>JAEUNB010000225.1 GCA_016790625.1 Betaproteobacteria bacterium
CAAGGACGGCGAGCCGGAGCCGGCGCTGGTGGGGCCGTGGACCATGGGCCGCGACAAGAAAAATCCCAAGCCGCTGGACGCCGCCGCGTTTCACACGCTGGTGAAGACCGCGTATGAGGTGCGCCGCCGGCATGAACAGCACTTGCACGCCACGCTCAACAAAAAAGTTGTGGTGCGCAGCGGTGATGGCGAGTTCGTGGTCACGCTGGTGATCGTTCCCGACGAAGATTCGCCTTATGCCACTTTGACGGCGCGACGCGCACGCGATCGCGATGGTGCACCGCTGGCGGAAGTAAGAGTTGCCGCCACGTTCAAGCTGACGGATGCGAGTGCTGTCGCGTGGATCGAAGACGAATTTCGGCGGCCGGGATAGCCGCGACGCGAATATGAAACTCCAGCACTGGTGCGGCCTCTGGCATGAAAATGGCTGGAAAGCCGCGCCAGTGCTGGAGTTTATCTTCAGACATTTCTTGAAACCAAAATTCCGTTCATTCTGAGTTTGTTGAAGGGTAGAGCGGGCCGAGTTGGCCAATAACTTAGCCCATTTGTGCTTCGACAGGCTCAGCACGAACGGAGGTACTCAACTCAATTGTGCTTCGACAGGCTCAGCACGAACGGAGATACTCAGCTCAATTGCGCTTCGACAGGCTCAGCACGGACGGAGGTATTTAGAAGTACCTAGTACCTTTCAGCCCGCAGTGAAATCCGCGCGCTATTCCTGAACCACCAGATTGCGTCCGCGTCGCTTGGCTTGAAGCGCGCAATCATCGGCGCGCTTGAGCAAATCATCGGCCAGCAATTCGGCGTCGGCGTGTTCCGGCAAATGACTGGAGAGCGAATCGGCAACACCGGCAGAAAACGTTTGCGGAGCCAGCGGTTGATCGTTGCCGTGCAGCGGCATGGTGCGCCACGATTTCAGCAGCGCCTCGATCTTGCGCTGCCCCTGCGCGGCGGTGGTGCGCGGCATCAGCACGCAAAATTCCTCGCCGCCATAGCGGCAGACAATATCGCTTTTGCGCAGACCATCGAGCAGCAGCGCGGCAAACGATTTCAGTACCGCGTCGCCGACCAGGTGGCCGTATTGATCGTTGACCGATTTGAAGTGATCGAGATCGATAATTGCCAGGCACAGTGGGCGCTGGTCGCGTCGCGCCAGAGCGATCATGCCCGGCAGCACATCGCCCAGATGGCGGCGGTTGAACAGGCCGGTGAGGCCGTCACGCACGGCCAGTTGTTCCAGCGAGGCCTGCAGCGCCTGCACCTGTGAGACTTTTTGCGCCAGTAGCTGGTTGGCGGCTTCCAGTTCGCGGCGGGCCTTCTCGGTGCTGCGATGACGCGCATCGATATCGTCGCGCTGGCGTTGCAGCCGCATCAGCTCGGTCCTGAGCGACGACGCCTGGTGACGGGCTTTAGAGGCGAGGTGACTGCGCTGCAACTGCAGCGCCTGCCAGGTGCGCAGGCAGTGAAGCGCGCGGGCGGTGTTGCCATTTCGCTCATGGGCATCCGACAGCGCCTGGAAAAACAGGCAGCGAATGCGCAGCTCGACCCCGTCGGTCGGCAGCGGCATGGCGCGTTCCAGCAGCTCGACCGCCTGCTGTGGTTTGCCGCTCAGCCGCGCCATTTCGGATTCGGCGATGATGAGCTCGTAGCGCTCGTCGGGGCGCGCATCGGCACCCAGCGATTCGCGCGCGCGCTCGATCAACTCGGCGCCCAGTTTCAGGTCACCGGCGCGCAGTACCGTCATCGCGATCTGCTCGAACGCGGGATTGCTGGCGCCGCGGCCATCGGGGCTGGCCGGCATCGCCAGCAGCCGCTGCGCGTCGGCCAGCGCTTCGCCGGCGCGCTGCAGGTCGGTCAGGCAGGTCATGCGGTTCAGCAGCAGTACGCCCATCAGCCGCAGATTGTTCTGCTTGGCGCAGCGCTCGATGCCTTCCTGCGCGTAGATCAGCGATTCCTCGTAGTCGCCCAGCATCAGCAGTTCGTGAGAGAGGTTGCAATACAGCACCACGTCGAAGCCGCGGTTTCGCGCCGGGCTGGATTCGCGCAACGCCTGATACATGTAGGCGAACGATTGCGCGGGATCGCCCAGCATCGAGTAACAGCCGGCGATGCCGTTGAGGAGCATGCCGCATTCTTCCTCGTCCAGCAGCTGCAGTCCTTCCGCGCGCAGCGGCAGCAGCAGGTCCAGCGATTCGCGATTGCGCCCCTGCATCCACCAGCAACGCGAAATGCCGATGGTGGCGACGATGACGCCATGCCGGCTGCCCAGTTTTTCGAACGCGTCGCGCGCCATTTCCATCGGCCCTATGCCCTGGGCGGCGCCAACGTAGCGCATGGCGTGGAAAGCGCAGGTCAGCTGCGCCCAGGCCCACGCGTACGCATCCTGCGCCGCGTCCGCCCGCGACAGCGCCTGCCGTGCCAGTGCGATTGACGTGGTTGCATCAAGGTACTGCAGCCGCCATGCGCGGCGGGCCTGCTTGAGTGCCGAGGTTGCAGCGGTCTTCGAAGTGCCTTTCATGGGCGGATTGTTGGCCGCAGGCCGCGCGGCGTCAAGCAACTGAAATACATGGCCGGCAATGGTGGCTTGCGGCCAAGCCATCTGCGGCGTGGGCCGGTCGGCGCGCGGCGGGAAATGAAGCCGAAGAAGGAAAGCCGGTCCGGTCTCCACAGTAGAGACTTGGCACCGTCCCATCTGCATTTTGTCGCAACCCGCTCGTGCGGATGCTGCACATTGCCAACAATGCCGTCGCTACACTATTCGGCCCCAACTTTCCGGCTGACCGCGTTTTGCCGGATACTGTCGGGCTGTCGTTCACTTACCGATGAGGTTTTTAATGATTCTGCTTCGTCCCTACAAGTTGTTGCCGCTGGCGGCCGCTTTGCTCTTCACAGCAGGCATTCAGGCACAGGATGCCGTGGTACCACCCCCCGCCGCGCTGGTGATGGAAAACGTGCCGCCGGTGCCGGCCAGCGTTGCCGCCCAGGTCGCCAAGTACAACGAGTTCAAGCCCACCGGGTTTTCCGGCTGGCATCCGACCAAAATGGAAATGCTGATCGTGCGGCGCCACAAGAACACGCCGCAGATGTATCGGCTGGCCAAGCCGGGCGGCGAGCTGGAGTTGTTGACCGACTACCCGGAGCCGGTGCGTGGTGCCAGTTACGAACCGAACAGCGGCAAGTACTTCGTTTTCGGCAAGGACACGGGTGGCAATGAAGTGTTCCGCGGTTACCGCCGCGATATCGCCGGCGGCGAAGCGGTGCCGATCACGCCGGAAAACCAGCGCATGCAAGGCCTGACCTGGTCCAACAGCGGAAAACAGATTGCCTATGCGACGGTGCCGGTCGGCCGCCAAGGCTCAATGGACAAGATCAAATCTACCCTCTATATCGCCGACCCATTGAAGGCTGATGCACCGAAGAAGCTGGCCGAGTTCGACGGCGGCGGCTGGTTCGGCTTCAAGTTTTCGCCGGACGACAAGCAGATTGGCTACATGGAATACGTCTCGGCCAACGAAAGCTACATCTGGCTGATGGACATTGCCTCCGGCAAGGCGCGCCGCCTGACGGAGAAGAACGGCAATGAACCGGTCGCCTACGGTGGTGTGGATTTCAGCCGCGACGGCAAGGGCATTTATACCTCCACCGATCGTGGCTCCGAGTTCCAGCGCCTGACCTATATCGATATCGCCACCGGCAAGCACACCACGCTGGCTGCCGACATCAACTGGAACGTGGGCGCGATCGACCTCTCGGATGACGGCAAACTGCTTGCCTTCATCACCAATGAAGATGGCAACAGCGTGCTGCGCCTGATGAGCCTGCCGGATCACAAGATGCTGCCCACGCCGAAGCTGCCCTACGGCACCATCGGCGGCGTACAGTGGCACAAGGACAGCACCAACCTCGCCATGTCGATCACCTCGGCCACCAGCCCGTCGGAGGCCTACTCGGTCAATATCAAGACCAATCAGGTCACACGCTGGACCACGCACGAGAAGATGGAAGTCGATGCCAGCAAGTTCGCCGAACCGGAACTGGTGCGCTGGAAATCGTTCGACGGCCGCATGATCTCGGGCTTCCTGTATCGCGCACCGGCGGCGAAATTCCCCGGCAAGCGTCCGGTGCTGGTGAATATCCACGGCGGTCCGGAAGGTCAGGCACGTCCCGGCTTCAACGGCCGCAACAACTACTTCATGGATGAGATGGGCATCAGCGTGATTATGCCCAACGTACGCGGCTCGGACGGCTACGGCAAATCGTTCCTGAAGCTGGATAACGGCAAGCTGCGTGAAGATTCGGTGAAGGACATCGGCGCGCTGTTCGACTGGATCGCCACCCAGCCGGATCTGGATGCTTCGCGCATCGCCGTCACCGGCGGCAGCTATGGCGGCTATATGTCGCTCGCGGTATCGACCCTGTATCCGGATCGCATCGCCGCGGCGATCGATGTGGTCGGCATTTCCAATTTCGTCACCTTCCTTGAGAAAACCGAAAGCTATCGCCGCGACCTGCGCCGCGTCGAATACGGCGATGAGCGCGATCCCGAGATGCGCAAGTGGATGGAAGAAATCGCGCCGCTGAATCGCGCCAACCGCATCAAGAAACCGCTGTTCGTGGTGCAGGGCAAGAACGATCCGCGCGTGCCGTATCAGGAAGCCGACCAGATCGTTGCCACGGTGAAGAAGAACGGCACGCCGGTCTGGTACATGACCGCGCTGGACGAGGGCCACGGCTTCGCCAAAAAGGCGAATTCGGATTACCAGTTCTATTCGACGATTACGTTTTTGAACCGCTATTTGCTGGGGAAATAGGACGGTAAATCCGTTCTGCGTCGTATCCCGGTTTTTCCTGTCGTCCCCGTGAAAACGGGGACCTCTAACTTTGTATTTGTTTCTGCGGGCACGAAAAACCTGATATTAGAGGTCCCCGTTTTCGACCAACGGAAGTCCCCGGTTTGGGACACGGGGACGACAAATAGGATTGACGGGTAGTGTAGTCAAACTCCAGCACTGGCGCGGCTTTACAGGCATTTTTGCCCGGTAAAGCGCGCCAGTGCTGGAGTTTTAGTTTTATTCAGTCCATTTATGGTGGCATGCCGCTCGATTTCTTCAATATAAATTATTGACTTATAAAGATTTATCCTTCATTATTGATTAAATTCAATTCGCGGGATAAGCCTTGCAGTTCAACGAGTTCAGCCCCGAGCAGAACCGCATACGCGCCAATCTGGCGAGCTATTACGAGCGCTGGCTGGATACCCGCCGCGCGTCGGATGACTTGGGCTACCGCCTCAACTGGAAAACCATTTCCGGTTCGCGTTACCTGTACGAAGTGTTCGACCGCGCCGGCAACGGCCGTTCGCTCGGCCGTGAGTCGCCGGAGCTGATCGCACGCTACGAAGCGTTTCAAACTGCGCGCGAAACCGCGAAGCAGGACCTGGCCGGTGTCAATCAGGTATTGGCCGAAACCGGGCGGCTTTATGCGGCGCTGAACCTGCCGATGATCGATACCGCCGCAGCGGAGATTTTTCGCGAATGCGATGTCGCCGGCATGCTGGGCACGCAGTTGCTCGCCATCGGTACCAACGCGATGATGGCCTACGAAATGGAAGCGGGCGGACGCATCTTCATGGGCTTTGATGCCACCGCCGATTGCGATCTGGCCTTTCGCGGCGAGGTGATGACGTTCACCGCCGCCGGCGGGCGCACATTCGACCGCACGCTGGCCGGGTTGCTGAAGTCAATCGACTCCACCTACACCGTCAACACCGAACGCAGCTTTCAGGCCCGCAACCGCAAGGCGTTTGAGGTCGAGCTGCTGGCGGCGCCGTCGGTGATCGATAAATTGCCGAAAGGCGAACTGGTGCCGGTCGAAAACATGCGCGAGCAGGAGTGGTTGCTCTTGGGCCAGCCAGTCAGCCAGGTGATTTGCGGGCTGGACCG
>JAEUNB010000287.1 GCA_016790625.1 Betaproteobacteria bacterium
CGGCTTCGGTTCGTAATTGCCCAGCACCAGGAAGCGCGTGGTGTTGTTCGGCTCATCCTCGATGTTCGAGGCCAGGATGGTGAGCTTGTAATGCTCCGCCGCCATCTCGCCCGCCACAGCGGCTGAGAACGGCTCCAGCGATGCACGCCGCGCAGCTTCGGCGTTCGATGCCACCGCCACACGCTCGACATGCGGCAGATTGGTGTTCAGCCATTCATGGCACTGTGCCAGTGACTGGCCATGCGAAAACACTTTCTGAATCGCCGAATACTGCGTGGTATCGGTAGCCATCAGGTGATGATGAATGCGGATCAGCACCTCGCCGCAAGTCTTCAACGGCGTTTGCGGCATAAGGTCCAGCGAGCGGCCAACCGCACCCTCAGTGGAATTCTCGACCGGAATCACACCGAAGTCGGCTGCATTCGATTCCACACTGCGATAGACCTCGTCGATACTCGCGCAGGGCTGAGCCACCGCGCCCTCACCAAAATGCTTCACTGCCGCGCGTTCGGAAAAAGTCCCTTTCGGGCCGAGATAGGCCACGGTGATCGGCCGCTCCAGCGCGAGACATGCGGACATGATTTCGCGGAAAAGCCGCGCCACCACCTCATCCGGCAGCGGCCCTTCGTTCATCTGCTGGATGCGCCGCAGCACATCCGCTTCGCGTTCCGGCCGGTAGGCCTGGCCGACCTTTAACGAACCGACTCGCCGCGCCAGCGCGGCACGCTCGTTCAGTTTCGCGAGAATTTCACGGTCAAGCGCATCGATTTCGTTGCGCAGTTGGGAAAGATCGTCGGACATCGTGGGGTTGGTAATTCGGAATCGAAATGCGCGAGGAAAAATGGGAACGCCGCAACTACCCGGCACCCACATTAAACCGCAAAAGAACAACTTGCCGCTACGCTACCAGTCGGCAATTTTTTTGCATCAGCCGTGTCGTTTGGCAAAATCGTTCATGAATCCGGTCAGCGCTTCCACGCCCGCTAGCGGCATGGCGTTGTAAATCGAGGCACGCATTCCGCCTACTACCTTGTGACCCTTCAGTGCAGCCAAACCTGCCTTGGCCGATTCATCCAGGAACAGGGCGTTGAGAGATTCGTCCTTCAGGAAAAATGGCACGTTCATGCGCGAGCGATCCGGCACCGCAACGTCGTTACGGTAGAACCCGTTCGAACCATCAATGCAACCGTAGAGCAGCTTTGCCTTGGCGATGTTCTGCGCTTCCATCGCGACCACCCCCCCCTGCTGCTTGAGCCACTTGAAGGTCAATCCAGCCAGATAAACCGCAAACGTCGGCGGCGTATTCAGCATCCATTCATTATTGGCTTGCTGGGTGTAATCGAATACCGACGGCGTCATCGGATGAGCACCACCCAGCAGATCCTCACGCACGATCACGAACGTCAGCCCTGATGGTCCGATATTCTTTTGTGCGCCACCGTAAATGCAACCATACTTCGACACATCCATCGGCCGCGACAGGATGTGCGACGACATATCCGCGACCAGTGGCACGTCATCGTTAATCTGCGGCGTCCAGAAATACTCGACACCGTGAATGGTTTCGTTGGTGCAAACATGCCGGAAAGCCGCATCGCGATTGGGCTTCCAGTCGCTCTGCGCGGGTACATAGGTGAACTTGCGATCCTCGCTCGACGCAATCACCGCAACATCGCAATATTTCTGCGCTTCCTTGATGGCGCCAGTCGACCAGTGGCCGGTATTGACGTAATCAGCACGCGACTTGCCGCGCAACAGGTTCAGCGGCACCAGCGAAAATTCGCCTTTGCCGCCGCCTTGCAGAAACAACACTTTGTAATTGGCTGGAATCGCCAACAACTCGCGAAAATCCCGCTCGACTTCCGCTGCGACCTCCAGAAACACCTTGCCGCGATGGCTCATTTCCATCACCGACATGCCGGTGCCATGGAAATCCAGTAGCTCGGCCTGTGCCTGCTGCAGCACCGGCTCTGGTATCGCCGCCGGGCCGGCGGAGAAGTTATAGACGCGCGACACGATAAGACGCTCGCCGGTTACTTCGCTGCGCCTGCCGGTTTACCGCTTTTCTCGGCTTTTGCTACGACATCTTTTGCGACAGACTCCATGATCGCGTTCATGCGCGGAGATATCAGCGCCATCATTTCCGGCATGGTTTCCTGCATCATCCGCGGCATCACCGTCAACGCCTTGCGGCCTGCGGGACTGTTATAGAACGCGACGGTAGCCTTGATTTCAGCCGTCGTGAAATGACGTGCGTAAGCACGCGACATGATGTCTTCGACACCGCTAATAAACTGCGGGTCGTTGTAGATATCCAGCATCTTCCGCGAAGCATCGACTCCTGCGTCCTTCGCCAATTTTTTTGCTTCAGCCACTTGTTCCGGGCTTAGCTTGGCACCACTGGACATCCCATCAACCATCTGGTCCATCATCTGCGGCATCTGCTGCATCATCGCGCCGCCCATCTGCGACATCATCTGCTTGAAATTCATCGCATCAAGCAGCTCTTTTACTGCCGCCTTTTGCTCTGCATCGACAGCAGCCTGGCCAAACGCCTGACCCGCAACCAGCAACAGTCCCGCAACAACAATCTTCAGCGTCTTCATGCCTCATCCTCCTCATCGGATTCAACAATCTTCTGCAAACCTGACAATGTCTGCCCATCGTCCAGATTGATCAGCGTGACGCCCTGGGTCGAGCGACCCATCTCGCGGATCTGCTTGACCTTGGTACGGATCAACACGCCACCGGTTGTGATCATCATGATTTCGTCTTCCGGACGCACCAGCGTGGCGGCAACCACTTTGCCGTTGCGGTTGGAGGTCTGGATCGCGATCATGCCCTGCGTACCGCGGCCATGACGGGTGTACTCGGTGATCGCGGTACGTTTGCCGTAACCGTGCTGGGTTGCAGTCAGCACCGATTGCTGCTCGTCCTCGGCCACCAGCATGGAAATGACCTTGCCGCCCTTGGCGAGGTTCATGCCGCGCACGCCGCGCGTATCGCGGCCCATCGAGCGAACGTCTGACTCCTCGAAGCGAACTGCCTTGCCTTCATCGGAGAACAACATCACATCGTGCTTGCCGTCGGTCAAAGCCACACCAATCAGGTTGTCGCCCTCGTCCAGCGCGATGGCAATGATGCCGGCCTTGCGTGGATTGCCGAAGTCCGACAGCGCGGTCTTCTTGACCACGCCTTCGCTGGTAGCAAAGAAGACATATTTGTCTTCGGAAAATTCCTGCACCGGCAACACGGCGCTGATCTTTTCATCCGGCTGCATTTGCAGCAGGTTGACAATCGGCTTGCCGCGCGAGGCGCGTGAGCCCTGCGGAATCTCGTATACCTTGACCCAGTACACGCGCCCCTTGTTGGAGAAGCAAAGGACGTAATCGTGCGTCTTGGCGATAAACAGGGTTTCGATGAAGTCGTCTTCCTTCATCGCGGTGGCCTGCTTGCCGCGGCCACCGCGCTTCTGCGCGCGATAGTCGGCAATCGGCTGGTATTTGATGTAACCGGCATGCGACATGGTCACGACCACGTCTTCGTTGGCGATCAAATCTTCGATCGACATTTCCTGGCCGTTGGTGACGATTTCGGAGCGGCGCTTGTCGCCGAACTGCTCTTTCACGATCTTCAGTTCGTCGGCGATGATGGCCGTCACACGCTCCGGCTTGGCCAGGATGTCGAGCAGGTCGGTGATCTTATCCATCACCTCCTTGTATTCGCCGACGATCTTGTCCTGCTCCATATTGGTAAGGCGCTGCAACTGCATTTCGAGGATGCGTTGCGCCTGCGCTTCGGACAGCCGATAGCCCGATTTCTGCAGGCCAAAGTCCTTCGACAAGCCTTCCGGACGATAAGAGTCTGCGGTGGCGCGCGCAAGCATTTCCTCGACCAGCTTGGAACGCCAGATACGGCTCATCAAGCCTTCCTTGGCCGCAGCCGGCGTCTCCGATTTCTTGATCAGCTCGATGATTTCATCGACGTTCGACAGCGCGACAGCCAGACCTTCGAGAATATGGCCGCGGTCGCGCGCTTTCTTCAGGTCGAACACGGTGCGGCGCGTCACCACCTCGCGGCGATGACGCAGGAATACTTCAATGAATTGCTTGAGATTCAGCAGGCGCGGCTGGTTGTCCACCAGCGCCACCATGTTCATGCCGAACGACTCCTGCATCTGCGTCATCTTGTACAGGTTGTTCAGCACGATCTCCGGCACTTCGCCGCGCTTCAATTCAATGACCGCGCGCATGCCGGATTTGTCGGACTCGTCGCGCAGGTCGGAAATGCCCTCGATCTTCTTATCGCGCACCAATTCGCCGATGCGCACCAGCAGGTTGGCCTTGTTCACCTGGTACGGCAGTTCGTCGATGATGATGGCCTGGCGCCCGCCTTTTTCAAGGTCCTCGAAGTGGCAGCGTGCACGCATGATGCAGCGGCCACGTCCCGTACGATAACCGTCGCGCACACCTTCAAGACCATAGATGATGCCAGCGGTTGGGAAGTCCGGCGCCTTGACGATGTTGATCAGTTCCTCGATATCCGTTGCCGGGTTTTCCAGTACCCTCAGGCATGCATCGACCACGTCTGTCAGGTTGTGTGGGGGGATATTGGTGGCCATGCCGACGGCGATACCGGTCGACCCGTTGACCAGCAAATTCGGGAAGCGCGCGGGCAACACCAGCGGTTCCTGTTCCTTGCCATCGTAGTTGGGGCCGAAGTCGACGGTTTCGCTGTC
>JAEUNB010000296.1 GCA_016790625.1 Betaproteobacteria bacterium
AACTGATTGGTGTGTTTGCCGTGTGCTTTGTTCTGGAGCGACTGGTACCGGGCTGGAAGCTGCCGCGAATCGCCAGTTGGCCATGGCGGGTGGTGGCGATCAATCTGGTGCAAATCGCGGTCGTTGCGGTCGCTGGACTGACCTGGGAGCAATGGCTGGGTTCAGTATCCTTATTCAAAGTGTCCGGGCATCTCGGGCCGATTGCCGGCGGGCTGTTGGCTTACTTCATAGCCACATTCGTCTTCTACTGGTGGCATCGCGCGCGCCACGAAAGCGACTGGCTGTGGCGCCACTTTCATCAAATCCACCATAGCCCACAGCGCATTGAAGTCATCACTTCGTTCTACAAGCATCTACTGGAGATGTTGGCGAACTCGATTATCGGCAGCCTGCTGGTCTACACCCTGCTGGGATTGAGCGTGGAAGCGGGCATGGTTTACACGGCATGCACCGCGCTGGGAGAATTTTTCTATCACACCAGCATTCGCACGCCGCATTGGGTGGGATACTTTTTTCAGCGTCCTGAAATGCATCGCGTGCATCATGAAATGGGCCGCCACCGGAATAACTACGGCGATATCGTTTGGTGGGACATGCTATTCGGTACTTATGAAAACCGCCGTACGTTTGAAGGACAATGCGGCTTCGATGAACTGAAGGAAGAGCGGCTGGCGGATATGCTGTGCTTCAAGGATGTTCACCACACGTCGCGCTAAGACGCCGAATATGAATCGTTTGGAAAAAAATCGACGGGCCTTTTTGCGGGCTGCAGCTGGCGCCGTTGCGGCAATGGCGCTGCCGTCCCATGCGCTGCGTCTTGACGCCGGGGCTAGCGTATTCAATCCCTGCGGCAATCTGAGCGATGAGTTACGCAACCATCCGTTGACGACCGCCGCGTTTGAAGGCTTGAACCCAAGCGATGTCTGGGATTGCCATGCGCACCTGCTTGGCCTGGGCGAGTCCGGCGGTGGCGCCTGGGTGACGCCGAAGATGCAATCCCTGTTGCGCCTGAGGTTGTATGCGCAGTATCGTTTTTACCTGAATGCATCCTGCGTCAATCCCGCCAACAAAATCGTGGATCGTGATTTCCTCGCGCGGCTGATGACGCTGATGGCTGATTTCCCGCAAGGCTATCGCGCCATGGTGATGGCATTCGATCGCACGCATGACGCAAACGGCAAGCCCGATCTGGAAAAGTCGGCGTTCTATCTACCCGACAAATATGCCGCAGACGTCGCGGCGCAAAATCAGGCGCGGCTCTTGTGGACGGCATCGATTCATCCCTATCGGAGCGATGCCGTTTCAGCACTCGACGAAGCCGTCAGGAATGGCGCTGTGGCGGTGAAATGGTTGCCACCGGCGATGGGTATTGATCCGGCATCGCCCCGATGCGACGCGTTCTACGAAGCGATGGCAAGGCATCGCCTGCCGCTTATCACGCACGGCGGCGAAGAGAAGGCGGTCGAAGGCGCGCATCAGCCGGCGTTCGGCAACGTGCTGAAATTGCGTCGCCCGCTTGAACATGGCGTGCTGGTGGTGGTGGCACATTGCGCCAGCCTGGGATGGGATGTCGATCTGGACAAGGGGCCGAAAGGTCCCAAGGTCAGTTGCTTCGAGCTGTTCGAGCGGCTGATGGCGACATCGCAATTCGAGGGCCGTTTGTTTGGTGACATCTCGGCGCTACCGCAGACCAACCGCATGGCGTATCTTGAGCGCATCCTCAAGCATCGCGATTGGCAGGGGAGACTGTTGAATGGTTCGGACTATCCTCTCCCTGGGGTATTGCCGTTGTTTTCAGTAGACGCGTTCGTCGAGCGTAATTGGCTGAGCAGTGAAGTGGGCGAGCATCTGAAGCAGATTCGTGGCGGAAATCCCTTGCTGTTCGACTTTCTGCTAAAGCGGCACCTGGAAATCGATGGCCAGAAATTCGGCCGCGATGTTTTTGAAACCGCGCGCATCTTCCGGCGCACAACCTAGAGCACCGATATGTCACAGCCTCAATCGCAAAGCCAGTTTGCTCTTCTCGGCCAGCGCCGCTTCGCACCATTTTTCTGGACCCAGTTCCTCGGCGCCGGCAACGACAATATCTTCAAGTTCGCCTTCACCGTGCTGGCGACTTATCACGCGGCGGAGTGGGGCGGGCTGGACGGCAAGCTGGCGGGGCCGGTGATCGGCGGGCTGTTCATCCTGCCGTTTGTGCTGTTTTCCGCCACATCCGGGCAGCTCGCAGACAAGTACGATCGCGCCGCAATTGCGCGCTGGGTAAAGAATCTGGAAATCGCGTTCATGCTGGTGATCGCGGCCGGCTTCATTTGGAAGCTGCCTGTTTTCCTGTTCATCGGCGTATTCCTGATGGGCTGTCACTCGACGCTGTTTGGCCCGGCCAAGTTTGCCTATCTGCCGCAGCATTTGCGCAACGATGAACTTACCGGCGGTAACGGCTTGGTGGAGATGGGCACCTTCGTCGCCATCCTGCTTGGCACCATGCTCGGCGGCGCGCTGGTGGCGATGGATGGCGTCGGGCCGACTTATGTGGCCATCGTCTCGCTGGCGGTGGCGGTATTGGGACGCGTCGCCGCCGGTTTCATCCCGGCCTCTCCGGCGCCGGTGCCGGATCTCAAGGTCAACTGGAACCCCATTACCGAAACCTGGGCCAATCTCAAGATCGCCAATCGCAATCGCGCCGTATTCCTGTCGATGATCGGCATTTCATGGCTGTGGTTCTTCGGTTCGATTTTCCTGACGTCGTTCACCGGCTTCGCCAAGGATGTGCTTTCCGGCAACGAGCAGGTGGTCACGCTGCTGCTGGCGGTATTCTCGATCGGCATTGGCCTGGGTTCGGTGTTGTGCGAAAAGATGTCCGGTCACCGCATCGAAATCGGCCTGGTGCCGTTTGGCTCGATCGGCATGACGGTGTTTGCGGTCGATCTTTACTTCGCTTCACGTGGCATGAAGTCCGGCACGCTGATTGGTGCCGCCGAGTTCATCAACATCGGGGCCAACTGGCGCGTGATGGCAGACCTGTTCCTGCTGGCCATGTTCGCCGGCTTTTACAGCGTGCCGTTGTACGCGATGATGCAGGCACGCACCGAACCTGAGTACCGCGCGCGCATCATCGCCGCCAACAACATCCTGAATGCGCTGTTCATGGTGGTGGCCGCCGGCATGGCCGCAGCGATCCTCGGCGCCGGCCTCACGCTGCCGCAGCTTTTTCTTACCGTTGCCATCATGAACGCCGCGGTCGCCTTGTTCATCTACAAGCTGGTGCCGGAATTCCTGATGCGATTCATCATCTGGATGCTGATCCACACTTTCTACAAAGTAGACAAGAGGGGTCTGGAAAATATTCCTGAGGAAGGCGCCTGTGTTCTGGTGAGCAATCACGTCAGCTTTGTTGACGCGCTGGTGATTGGTGGCGTGATCCAGCGGCCGGTGCGCTTCGTGATGGACCATCGCATCTTCAAAGTGCCGGTGCTGAATTTTGTGTTCCGCACCGCCGGCACGATTCCGATTGCGTCCGCCAAGGAAGATCCGGAAATGCTGGAGCGGGCCTACGAGAAGATTGCCAAATATCTGGAGGAGGGCGAAGTGGTGTGCATCTTCCCGGAGGGGCGCATTACCGATAACGGCGATCTGTACCCGTTCAAGAAAGGCATCACCCGCATCATCGAGCGCACGCCGGTGCCGGTGGTGCCGATGGCTTTGCGTGGGCTATGGGGCAGCTTCTTCTCGCGCTGGGGTGGCACGGCGATGCGTTATCCGCGTGGGTTCTTTTCAAAGATTGCGCTGGAAGTTGCACCGAGCTGGCAACCGGCAACGGTCACGCCGGAAGGATTGCAGGCCAAGGTTGCCGAGATGCGCGGGGACTGGAAATGACTGCAGGTGCAATCGACCGCGATGCCATTGATCGCCTGACGGAGGCGGGCCATCTGTCCGCAGCCGCGCGCGATGCCGCGTTGGTGCAGACCGACATCATTCCCGATGCGACGGCATGGCAGCAATTCCTGTCGCGTCTGTTCCTGCTGCTGGGTGTGCTGTTCCTCGCGGCGGCGGTGGGCTATTTCATCGCCTACAACTGGGAGGTGCTGGGCCGTTTCGCCAAGATCGGGCTGATCGAGGCGGGGCTGGTGGTGGCGGTTGCGGTGGCGTTGTGCGCGACGGGGGATGGCCTCGCCGCTCGCGCTGCGCTGCTGATGGCGGTGCTGTTGACCGGCCCCTTGCTGGCCTACGTCGGCCAGACCTATCAGACCGGCGCCGATACATACGAATTGTTCCGCGCGTGGGCGCTGCTGGCGCTGCCGTGGGTAATGGTGGCAAGGTGGCGACCCGTGTGGTGCCTGTGGTTGCTGTTGGTGAATGTTTCGCTGGCGTTGTATGTCGGGCAAGTCTGGCGGCCGATGGCCGCTTCGCTCGTCGATCCGGTGGGCGCGTTGCTGCATCTGTCGGTGAATGGGTTGTTCCTGGTGGTGTTCGAGGCGTGGGCAGGCCGCTATGTGAGCGGCAGCGGTCGCAGCGTCGAGCGCTTTGCGCTGGCAATTCTGCTGGCAGCCGCCTGCGGGCTGTGGATGGTGTTCCTGTTCGATTATCGTGTACGCACGTTCTGGCAGCCGCTGTTGGCAATCGTCGCGTTTGTGGCTGTGTGGTGGGTTTATCGTCGGCAACGTCTCGATGTGGCGGCACTGGCGCTGTGGTGTCTCGGCGGCATCGTCGCGGCCATGTGCACCATGGGTAAGCTGCTGTCGGAAGCACGTGCCGAAAGCCTTGCATTCCTGCTGTCCGGCGTGACCGCGATCGCGTTGTCTGCCTGGGCTGCCGGGTGGCTGCGGCAGTTGCATCGCGAGTCGCTCGCCGGCTCGCCGGCGTCCGCGCCAGCGGAGGAGGGCGCATGAACGCGCAGGAATTGTTCGCTGCATTGCATCGCGATGGCCATGTCGGCGCAGCCGATGCGCCTCCGATGGCAGAGGTGGCCCCGCGTCCGCCGTGGTATGTGCGCGTGTTGCTGGGTTTCATCGGTTGGCTCGGGGGCTTGCTGGTGCTGGGCTTCTTTGCCATCTTTGTTTCCGGGTTGCTGAACAATGCGGCCGGCATGAGCGTGATTTCTGCAATGCTGTTTTTCGGCAGCTTCACGATTTATCGGATCGCACCGCACAACGAGTTTGCCAGCCAGTTCGCGTTGGCTGCCTCCATTTGTGCGCAGGCATTGGCGGCGGGCGCCTTTTGGAGAATCACCGGACATGGCATCGACACTGCGGTTGTGGCAGGTTTCATCGCGGCGATGCAGGCGTTGCTGGTATGGCTGATGCCCAATTTTCTGCACCGCCTGCTGTCGACCATCTTCGCTGTGGCCGCGCTGTTCTTCGCCACGCATGACGGTCATGCCAGCGTCCTGGCCAGCCTGGGCCTCGGGGTCGGTTTTGTCATGTTGCTCTCCGCGGAATCGCGCCTGATCGCCGATGGCCGGCATCAGCTGGTTGATCCGGTGCTGAACGGTCTCGCCATTGGCCTGCTGGGGGTGGGGGTGGGCTACCTCGACTTCGGCGGTACGCGCTGGTTGCCATTCGCCACCTTCTCGGCGCTGGCGTTTGGCGTGGCGCTTCTGCTGTGGTTGGTGCAGAACACGAAGACAAGCGATCCGCGCTCGCGGACTGCAGCGCTGAT
>JAEUNB010000306.1 GCA_016790625.1 Betaproteobacteria bacterium
TGCTGTTCATGCCGGCGGCGCACCTCATACGCGGTCTTCACCAGCGTGTGAAACGCGGCGGCGTCCAGCGGCTTGGGATTTTTCTTGTCGCGGCCCATGGTCCACGGCCCCACCAGCGCCGGCTCCGGCTCGCCGTCCTTGGTCATCTCCACCGCCCAGCCATCGTCGTCCTCGTTCTTGATCACACGCGCGGTCCAGCCGTCGTCGCGCCACAGACGGGGTTCCTGAATTACCGTTGGAGTATCGAGGTTGTCGGTCATATTGAATCTTCAGATCTGCGGGGACGCACAGGATAACTTGCGGAAATGAAGAAAACCGTTGGGCCGCTTTCTATTTGCAATCGGAAAGCGCACAAAATCAAGGGATAGGCGGACTTACCGGCGACTGGCATAGTCTCTGCATCACGGTCCACACCATCGGACAAACTCATGTATTCAAATAGAAAAACAGACCAGAACCCGACGCCAACTGCCGCATTTCGACAGCACTGTCGCAAAGACAGGACAACAGCCATGCTGCTCAGCCCTCGATCATGCGTAGCCGCGCTGGCGTTAGCGGCGTCAAGCCTGCAAGTTTTGGCCGCCCCGCCATCAATTGGCGGCTGCCAGATTTTGCCGGCCAACAACTACTGGAATACGCCGGTGGATACACTGCCGGTTCATCCGAGTTCAGCCGCATGGATTGCGAGTATTGGCGGAGCGCAAGGTGTCAATCGTGGGCTGCACGCGGACTGGGGCAATAATCCGAACGCGGGCGGCGTGAATGAAATCGTCGAGTACGGCATTCCTTACATTACCGTCGGCAGCCCTCTGCCCTCTTCATCCGTGAGCTTTCTGTACGACGACGAAAGCGATCCCGGCCCGTATCCGATTCCGACCACCGCACCGGTCGAGGGCGGGCCATCATCCAATGGCGATCGCCATGTTCTAGCCATTGATACGGTCAACTGCGTGCTTTACGAGCTCTATCGCGCCTTTCCGGCCGGCGCCAACGCATGGACTGCGGACTCAGGCGCGCGCTTTCCGCTCAACTCCAATGCCTCGCGTCCCAATGGCTGGACCTCGGCCGACGCGTCGGGTCTGGCCATCTTGCCGGGCCTGGTGAAATGGGAGGAAGTCGCGGCAGGTGAAATCAACCACGCCATCCGCTTTACAGCGCCAAACATCTGGGGCCTGGAAGGCACCACGCGCAAGTACCTCTGGCCTGCACGCCACTGGTCCGGCAGCGGCACCAACCCTAATAATCCGCCCATGGGTACGCGCGTGCGGCTCAAGGCGTCGTTCAACATTTCGGGCTTCGATTCACGTACGCAGGTCATTCTTCGCGCCTTCAAGAAATACGGCATGGTGCTGGTGGATGGCGGCAGCTCCTGGTACTTCCAGGGCATGTCTAACGTGAACTGGCCAAGCGTGGTCATTTCCCAGCTCAACAACAGCAGCCTGATCAAGGGCGGTGATTTCGAAGTCGTCGATACCCTGCCGCTGCAGATCAACCCCAACAGCGAACAATCGGTGCAGCCGCCCAGCGCGCCAAACAATTTCGCTGCGGCTCCCGGCAACGGGCAGGTGACATTCAGTTTTACCCCGCCAGCCGACAACGGCGGCAAGGCGATTCTCGACTACACCGTTACCTGCAATCCCGGTTCGCTTACTGCGACCGCAGCAGCTTCACCAATCACTCTCAGCGTCACCAACGGTGTGGCGCTTGGCTGCTCGATGACGGCTCGAAATGTGGTCTTCTCTGGGACCCCGACCAATGTGGTCAACGTAACTGCCGGACTGCCGATGATTAGTGTGTCGCCAAGCTCTATAAATTATGGCGATGTCATTGACGGCGATATAGTCAGTGCGCAACTGACCATTCGCAATACCGGTTCGGGCAATCTTCAATTGCAAAGCTTCACGTTAACTGGCAACACGAGTGAATTCGCTCCGCTGTTCAACACGCCAAACAACTGCGCTATCCCGTCAACGCTGGCTGCTGGAGCGCTGTGCAACGTGGAAATACAGTTCTGGTCGCTTGGCGGGGGCGGTGGAGGAGTGGCGGCCTTGTACACCGCCAACCTTGGCATTACCCACAATGCTGGCGCCACCATCACGGTACCGCTGCAGGCAAATTCGATCGTGCCTCCGAGTCCGCCGCTGACCGTGAGCGCGGTGGCCGGCAACGGGCAGGCAGCAATACTTTTCTCTCCTCCCGCCGCAAGTGGCGGCACGGCGATTACCGGCTACACGGCGTCCTGCACACCAGGCCCGGTCGTCGCCAGCGGAACGATATCGCCAATTGTCGTTTCCGGACTGGGCAACGGCACGACATACAACTGCACGGTCGCGGCGACCAACGCGGCAGGAACGAGTTTTCCTTCCGCCAGCGCGAGCGTCACGCCGAATGCAACGCCCGCGCTGGGTCTGCTTGGGGTGCAATCGCGCAAACTGCATACCGGCGTACAGGACTTCGATCTGCCGATTCAAACACCCGTCGCCATTGACGGCGCCATCACGGTCGAGCCGCGCTCTATCGGCGCCGGTCACAGGATCGTGTTTCAGTTCAACGGCGCCATCAGCGATGCAGGCACAGTTACCGCTGTCGATTCGGCATCCGCGCCCATTGGCAATGCGACCGCGAGCTTTCAGGGCAACGAAGTGACCGTCACATTGACAGGCGTTCCGGATAACAAGCGTGTGAGGGTCAACTTAAGTAACGTCAACAACGCCGGCGTAACTGCCGAAGCGTCAATTGGCTTTCTGGTTGGCGACGTGAATGGCACCGGCCGCGTCAACGCCAGCGACATCAGCGCGATCAAGACACGCGTCGGACAGGCCGCATCAATGACCCATTTCAGATTTGATTTGAATACCAGCGGCAATGTGACTTTGCTGGATGCTTCGGCGGCGAAGGCTCGTTCGGGAACTGTGCTGTTGCCCTGAACGAGAATAGGTATCCCCTACAAAATCCCCGCCTCCCGATACGGCTCACCACTGACCACACGCTCGTATCCGAGACGCGCAAGGTCGATGGTCTCGAATTGTCCACGCACAATCAATTCGGCAATGCCGCGTCCCGCCGCCGGCGCGTGCATCATGCCGTGGCCGGAAAATCCCGCCACAGCATAAAAATTACCGATGCTGGTCGCGCCGATGATCGGATTGCCGTCAAGCTCGCATACCTCGTAAAGGCCCGACCAGGTGCGATGGCATTTGGCCGATTCCAGCGGCGGAAAGCGATGCGCCGCGGCAGGCCAGACCACGCGCTCGAAGTAATCGTGATCAACATCGAAATTGAAGCCGCGCGGCTCGTCGCCATTCACCAGGCCACCGGAGAAACCGACGCCTTCGGAACGAAATGCCATGCGCGCCAAGTCTTTCACGTACGGCAATTTCTCCATCGGGTTGCCGCAGGTGAAGTAGTGTTCAAAGCGGCGCAACGGCGAGACCGGCAACGGCACACCGGCCAACGCAGAAACGTCGCCCGCCCACGCGCCAGCCGCGTTGACGAATGCACTCGCACTGATGGTCGCACCGGATTGCAGTCCGGCATGCGTGAGCGACGCCCCGCTGTGGAAAAGTGACGTGACGCGGTCTTTGAGGTAAACCACGCCCATCGATACCGCTTTGCGCTTGAACCCCTGCAACAAACCATTGGGGTCGCACCAGCCATCGCGCGGTGACAGTACACCGCCGGCGAGATCATCGACGTACATCGACGGAAAGTGGTCCTTCAATTCGCGCGGCGTCAGCAAATGCACATCACAGCCATGCTCGCGCTGAATGGCGTAGTTCGATTCAAGCAAGCCCATCCCTTCCGGCGGCACGATGAAGAGATAACCGCCTTCCACCCAATCGACCGGCGCTGGACGATCGCCCATCGCCATCGCCTGCGGAAACGCCTTGATGAAATCGATCGAGAACTTCGACATCTCGATATTTTCCGGACAGGAAAACAGATGCCGCGCGCCGCCCGATGCCCTCAGCGTCGAGCAAAACTCATAAGTGGGATCGGGTTCGAGCACCGTCACCGCCAGCGAGGGCGAAAGCAACTTCAGGAAATAGGCTGTGGCGGAGCCGATAACTCCGCCACCGATGATGGCGACGTCGGTGTTGTACGTGTGGGTTGTCATTTATCGCCGACGATGCGGATTCATGTGAAAACTCTAGCACTGGAGCGGCTTACAGCAGCAAAGTGGCTGGAGAGTCTCGCCAAATGGCGTTCTACGATGGTTTACGCTGAGAGGCCCTGACAAGAATTGATACTGCTCGCAATACGACCATGATCAGAAAGATGTAAAGAAACTGCAAGGTCAGCGCGACTATCCAATCGCCTGGGCCAGAAAAAAAACCGACGTAATCTCGATACAAAAAAAATGGCAGCACAAGTGCGAGTCCGATGAAATATAAATAGCTACCAAGCCCACCGTGAGGATTCGACAAGAACAGGCCTAGAAAAACGATGGGAATGTAGACGGCCATTGACGTCACCACGGACCAACGCAGCACGAGCCAGGCGTTAGGTTTTGTCAAAAGGTAAACCGGGTCAGACACCATTTTCACTTCCCAAAATTAAAGGACCTCACCATATCGACCGCCTCGGAAATCCTGCCTACCGCCAATGGTTTAGTCCCATCGCACAATGTAAATTCCGTCCCAACTGAAAACCACTCTAGCCTCGGCTTTGAGACAAATGAGGTCACGCGAATGCTGCCGGAATTGCCAGCCAGAATTGGGGGATGAGCGACACCGATAGCACATTCAAAAAGATCTCTCTAACTTGCATGGTTGGCCGCGCCCCGGCCACGAGGACAAACTCCCTTCCAATTTTCCCGGCGGGCAAAACGCTGCAACTTGCCTCGAATTCGATCTGCCAAGTTTCCATCATCTATCTCAGAGGAAAATTTTTCATAATTTGGGATCGCCAAATTGACGCTAGTGCTTATTTCCCCCGCACCAACTTCGCCACCTTGCGCTCAATCTGATCCGGCCGCGCGCCAGAGGCGTTAGTCAGCAAGATAATCGCCAATCCGCTCTGCGGATAACGTGCATGCTCTGAACGAAAACCGGCCAGCGCGCCACCATGCGACACGCGCGTCTGCCCATCGACCGTATCGACCGCCCAACCCAGACCGTAACCGGTGCCGGGACCGCGAAACGGCGCCACGCTGCCGTCATTCAACTTTGCCGGTACCGCCATTGCTGCGAGCGCGTTGGCAGGCAGGATGCGATTTTCAAACAGCGCCGCTTCCCACTTCACCATATCGTTGATGCTGGAGATGAAGGCGCCGCTGGGACGCAACGCGGCAAACTCGCGCACGTTGCTGTAGGTGCCATCGCGCCAAGAGTACGAGGCCGCGCGGCGCGGTATCAAGACGGACGTGGTGGTGGTACGCGTGACGCTCATTCCCGCCGACGCGAATACGCGGCTCGCCATGAACTGCGGCCACGGCTGGCCGCTGACACGAGCGATGATTTCCGCCAGCGTGAAGTAGCAGATATTGCAATACTGGCTTTTGCTGCCGATGGGGAAATCCAGCGGCGAGGCGAAGGTTGCGGTGATGAGATCGATATCCGGCACCACCTTGTCGCCATCGAAGGCCGGCGATTCGCGGCGAATGCCCGAGGTGTGATTGAGCAAATGCCGCAGCGTGATGCCGCGCCAGGTTTCCGGCGTGCCCGGGATGTGTTTGGACACCGGATCGTCCAGCGACAGCTTGCCCTGCTCCACCAGCAGCATGATGCCCACCGCCAGCATCGGTTTGCTGATCGAGCCGACCATGAAGATCGAGTCCGCCGTCACCGGCAGGTCGTGTTCAAGGTTGGCCTTGCCGTAGCCGCGGACGTATAGCGGCTTGCCGTTGTGCACGATCGCCAGTGCCAGGCCGGGAATATTTTTCTCGCGCATTTCGTCGGCGATCAGTTGATCGAGCGCGGCGGCGTTGATGACCGGCGGCCAAGGCACACCGTCGGTACGGGCATGCGCGCCAGAGGTAAACAGCAACAGCGCCAGCAGAAATGAGGCGACGGCAGTGAGCGATCGACGAGAAACGAACATGTCAGGTATTCCTTACACGAAATTGATTGCGTGCCTCGATACTATCAAACGCGAACTAATGGTTTGTGCCTATATGTTCCAGTCATGTTTCCCCTTTAAAGTAGCGGCAGGGAGCCACGCTGTCTTCACAAAAGGGATTGGCAAATGCACGGGCAAATGAATCATTCACTGAACGCAAAATTAATCGCCATCATCGCGACGCTGCTGATGGCCGGCTGCGCCACCACCACCGGCAGCAATCCGGCGGAAAAACGCCAGGCGGTGCAGAACATGAAAAACGAAGTACTGGCCGAGCTGTACCAGGCCAAGCCGGCTGCGCGCGCAGAGATTGCCGCGGCGCCGGGCTATGCGGTGTTCAGCAATGCCAACGTCAATGTCATCTTCGCCAGCTTCGGCGGCGGCTATGGCGTGGTCACCGACAAATCCGGCAAGAACACCTACATGAAGATGGGCGAGGCCGGCATCGGCATTGGCATGGGGGTGAAGGATTTTCGCGCCGTGTTCGTGTTCCGCGACCGTGGCAGCCTGGATCGCTTCGTCAACAGCGGCTGGGAATTTGGCGGCCATGCCGACGCCGCCGCCAAGGCCGGTGACAAAGGTGCGGCGGTCGGCGGCGAAGCGTTGATCGACGGCATCAATATCTACCAGTTCACCAAATCGGGACTGGCGCTGCAGGCAACCGTCAAGGGCACCAAGTACTGGAAGGATGACGAGCTGAATTGACGCGGATCGAGATCAGCGACTCACCGACGACAGCACGGCATTGTTGACGGCATATACCGCGCCGTCCGGCCCGATAACGGTGGCGGTATAGGCCTGGCCCAGGCCGCCATTCAGCCGGATGCGCTGTTCAAGCTGATTCGTCGCCAGGTTCCAGCGATAGAGATAACCGTCTTCATTGTTCACCAGCACCGAATTGGTCGCCGGATCGATCGCAGCGGTATTGATGCACCACTCGGTCTGGCGTGAGGGGTTGGGCACGTAAGGCGTCGGGCTGAGGACGGTCAGGATTTCCTTCATCACCAGCGAGCCGCCGCTGGGATCAACTTGCGTCTGATTGGGATCGAGAATGGCGA
The DNA here is from genome assembly GCA_016790625.1 of Betaproteobacteria bacterium. Taxonomy (GTDB): domain Bacteria; phylum Pseudomonadota; class Gammaproteobacteria; order Burkholderiales; family Usitatibacteraceae; genus UKL13-2. The sequence goes on from JAEUNB010000306.1 coordinate 7,119, forward strand.
TGCGATGCTGCCCATCGGTATAGCGGTTGTACTTGGTCATCAGCAGGTAACTTGAGGGCCCGGCATAGGACGGCACCATCGATGCCGGCACGATGGACGGGGTGTTGTCCCAGCCAAACGCACCCGGCGTTTTGGTCACCGACAGTGTGCCGTCGAAATGCAGCATCCAGCCGCTCAAACTGTGCCCGCCGCCACTGCTGCCCAGCACGCCGAAGTAGACATCGCCATCCGGCCCGACGGTTGGCGACGAGGTACCGTTGTCGGTCATGATGGCGTCGAGGCCACCAACCGGGTCAAGCAAACGCACGCTGGACTGTATAGCCAACGTGGTGGTGTTCAGCGCCAGCAGATGGCCGGTTTGCGCGCCGCCCGGCATCGATGAACTGCGAGTGGCAACATAAAGCGTCCCCTGATTGGCCGACAGCGCCGGCGCGCTGTTCATCATCGGCTGGGCATAGGCAGTCCCCAGCAATGCCGCCAGGCCGATCCACGTCGCCGTCCCGTTCGGCGCGATGCGCGCGATCCCGCTGGACAAGTTGGCGGGATTGGCACCGGTGACGGCAAAACCAAAAAAGACATTGCCCTGTCCATCCACCGTCAGCGGCGTATTGATGAATACGGTCGCATCAAAGGTGGCAGGCGCGGAGGCATAGGCCGCCGCACCGTAGAACACAACATTCTGCGAGGCGCTGCCCAGCGAGTCCGCGTTGTCGCGATAGATCAGCTTGCCACCCGCCCCCGGTGCGTAGACCCGACTGCCATCAGTCACCGCCAGGTTATAGCTGGGCACCCAGTTGTGGGCAGGCAGGATGTAGTCGCTCGATTGCGTCCACAACAAAGACCCGTTGGCACCTGATCGCGCTTCGAATCGGAAGCCGCCTGATGGGCCGGTCTTCACCGGTAGCAGCACGGTGTTGCGCGGCGTAATCACCGGCGGGCCGTAATGCGCAAACAGCAGCGTGCCGCTGTACTGCGGCGCCAGATCGACCGGCGTGCTCCAGCGAATGCGGTCCAGCGATTGGGCGGCCACACTGCTCAAGCCGGTGTGCTGCGTATCGCGCCCAAAACCGGGCCACGAGGCACCGGAAACCGGCGACAGCAGCGCACCGATGCGCGCGCGGACCGACGCAATATCGGCCGCCGAAACCAGGCCTGAAAGATTGATGTCGTATTGAAAGTTGCTGCCATCAACGCTCTGCCCTGCCCGCGCCTTGATAGCCGACAGTCCGCTGGATGCGAGCGAGCCGGCATTGTTCGAATCCCCCAGCAGTAATCCCAACGCTGTCGACACATTCACGCCGGCGCCGTTGACATTGGCCAGCGAGACACGGATGCGGCGATTGTCAGACATCGCAGGCAGGTTCACCACCACGTCGTTGCCCGATGCGCCTGCCGAACCCACGCCAATCGCCGCGCCGGTGTCGTCAACCACGCTGAGTGCACCGGGCGATGCGATCGGCAAATTGAAACGGAACACCAGCACATGCCCTGCCCCCGCTTCGCGCGGCTCGATGGTGACGGCATCGCCGATCGCTTTGCCGGTATCGATAGTCAAATCGAAAACACCGGCAGCACCGTGCGTCTTGCGCGACACCACATCGATCAAAGTTGGCGCGGGCGCACCGGTTGCTTTTGCAGGCTCGGGGGATCGCCCGGCCGCGTGCGACATTAGCGGCGCGCAACATGCCAGCGATGCAACGACAATGAAAGAGAGATCAAAGGGTTTCATGATTAAAGCCACGCCCGGACACCTTACGCCGTTGGCGTCGTTTCTGCCGTGCACTTCATCACAATAGTATTCACCAGCAAACTCCAGCACGGGTGCGGCTTTCCAGCCATTTTCAGCCTGCAGACCCCACCAGCGCTGGAGTTTTCAATCTTTATGCTGTGCAAATGCCACTCACTTGACCGCCACCGCTTCCACCTGAATGCGCAGCGTCACTTCCATATTGAACTTGAAAGACTTGCCGGCATCGAGTCCGTAGTCATCGCGATTAAACGTGGCGAATGCATCCGCCCCACACAGTTCGCGTTTGTGCAAGGGATGAGGCACGCATTTGAGGCTGTTGATCTTCAGCGTCAGCGGTTTGGTCACACCGTGCAGGCTCAGCGTACCCACTGCCTCTTTCGGCACGCCATTGGCAAACGCACCCAGCCTGCCCTTGAACACGGCCGGCGGAAAACGTTCAGTGTCGAACAGACTCATGCCGCGCGCCCAGGTGTTCATCGCCTCCAGGCCAAAGTCGACGCTATTGAGGTCAATCGTGACTTCAACACCGCCCTCGCCCTTCTCGCGATCCATCGTCACCTTGCCGCTGGACTTGTTGAACTTGCCGCGCCAGGTGGAGATTCCCAGGTGATCGGCCTCGAAACTGGGATAGGTATGCGTTGGATCGATCTCGTAATCAACTGGTGCGGCGAATGAGGATGCTGCAATCGACAGGCCCAGCGCTGCAGCGAAAAGATAGGACATTTTTTTCATGACATTCCCGTGCGAAATAGTTGGATCATTGTTGCATACCGGCTGTCGAACAATGCCAGCGGGTTGAAATGCGCACCACTGCCGCAATACCTCTGAATACTGAATACCAACATCCTTGACCCATGAAAATCGACTTTGTTTCTGACGTGGCTTGCCCCTGGTGTGCCGTAGGCCTGAATTCTCTGGAAATTGCGCTGAAGCGCATCGGCGACGACATCCCGGTCAGCCTGCACATGCAGCCTTACGAGCTCAACCCGGACATGGCGGCTGAAGGTGTCGATGCGGCCGAATACCTCAGCAAGAAATACGGCCTGACTGCCGCGCAACTCGATGCCAATCGCGCCAATATCCGCGCGCGCGGCACGGAAGTCGGATTTACATTTGGCGATCGCAGCCGGGTGTGGAACACGTTCGATGCCCATCGCCTGCTGCATTGGGCCGGCGAACAGGATGTGGTGAAGCAACGCGCGTTGAAGCACGCCCTGCTTCGCGCGTATCACGGCGAAGGAAGAAATCCGGGCGCGAAAGATGTGTTGCTGGCGCTGGCGAAGGAAGTCGGGCTGGATGAGGCCGCAGCTCGCGAGATTCTCGAATCCGGAAAATTCACAGAGGAAGTCCGCAAGGCCGAAGCGTTCTGGCAGCAGAACGGCATCACCGCCGTACCCTCGGTGATCATCAACGACCGGCACCTGATTCAAGGCGGCCAGCCGCCGGAGGTGTTTGAGCGGGCCCTGCGGCAGATTGCAGCCG
>JAEUNB010000313.1 GCA_016790625.1 Betaproteobacteria bacterium
GATGTCCTTCCACAGGCAAACCTCGCCTGCCGCCACTTTTTCGCGCGCCAGATCTTCGCGCATCAGCGCCACACCCAAGCCTGATACCACCAGCGAGCTGACGACCGCTTCCTGATCGGCCTCAACCACCTTACCGGGCGAGACGTGGTGCTTATCGAGCAGGCTGTGAACCAGTTTGTGATGGGTGCTGAATGAGGGAGGAATGATCCACGGCATCGCCGCGATCTCGGTCCAGCCTGCCCCGTCAATGCGTGATTTCCATTCGGCGGGTGCAGCGACGAGATAGGCAAATTCGCGCAATGGCAATCCGGCAATATCGCGATTACCGATTTCACCGTAGTAGTAGCTGGCATCGAACTCGCCGGCAATCACCCGTTCCATCGCGAGGCCGGTCACTTCCTGCTGCAATTCCAGCTCCAGCAGCGGAAAGCGCGTCACGGCGGCATTCATGAACTGGCCCAGATGAATGAACTCCGGGTCGCTCAGGGTGCCGATGCAAGCCTTGCCAACGACCTGCCCCTTCAGCAGCTTGGCCTCGTTCTGCAGCGCATTGGCAGCCAGCAGCACCTTGCTGGCACCGGCCAGCACCCGCTTTCCCGCAGCGGTCAGCACCATGCCGTTGGGCGTGCGATCGAACAGGATCAGGTCGAGCTCATCCTCAAGTGCCTTCAGTTGGGCACTCAACGCCGGCTGGCTGACGTGCAATTTTTCCGCAGCCCGGGTCAGTTGACCCGCTTCGGCAATGGCGGCAAGGCTGCGTAACTGGTAGAGCTCCATAGGGAAATCCGTGGGAACGGCCCTGTACGCAAAAATTTATTCTACGGCAAATTGCTGTAATGCAGCAATTTTGCGGCCCGCATAAGAAAAATCGATAGTCGCCATCGAAACATACGATTGGATTTTGACAACCGTCAGCCCTATCTTGAAATTGTGCGACGCAACAATTCCCGTAAAGAAATGCGGGTTTTTCGCGATTCGCCAGAAGGGAAACAGTTTACCCGCCTGCAACCCGCCGCAACAAACTCTTCCACATGATGGAGGTTCAAATGATTGACTATCGCCCTATTGAAAACCATATCCGCCACGCCCGGCTGCAACGCAGCGCCGAAATCGGCGAACTGATCGCCGACGGCATCGTTGCAGCATGGAATGTCATTGATCGCGCCGCGTCGCAAATCGCCGCCAAGGCCCGCAATCTGGCCAAACCGCCCGAGGAATACTCAACTGCACTGCCGCGTCATTTCTGACGGCCGGATTACGCGCCGTCATGAGCAAGCTGACGGCGGACCGGATGGTGGTGAACGTCTCCTCCTCCACGCCTCATTGCGTGGATTCCAGCCCCCGGTTCTGCCGGGGGCTTTTTTATTCAAATGCCGAAAGCCGATAAAGGGAAAGATTCGATGACCATTCCCGTGCACAACCTGAACGAAAACCATCGCGACCTGTTGAAGCAGCACTTCGACCAACTGGCTGACGAAGATGTGGTGCTGCGCTTCGGCAGCAATATCAACCGCGATGCACGTCACGCCTACGTTGACAGCATCAATTTCGATCGCGATGCGGTGTTTGGCGTTTACACCGACCATCTGAGTCTGCTGGGCGTAGCCCACCTGGCCTGCCTGCACGGCGCCGCCGAACTGGGATTGAGCGTGCTGTCCCCCTATCGGGGCCACGGCATCGGCTCTGCCTTGTTCGCTCGCGCCGCCATGCGCGCGCGCAACCTGCAGATTGTCGAATTGTTCATGAATTGCCTGGCGCAGAACGGCGCCATCATGCACATCGCCCGCAAGGCTGGCATGCGCATCGTGATCGAGCATACCGGCGCCGATGCCTACCTGGAACTGCCACCCGGAACGCCATTGACCATCGGCCAGGAAATGGCCGAGCAGGAATTTGCGCGTTTCGACTGGGCCTTGAAGGCCAATGTCGACTATCTGCGGCGCCTGATGCCGGGCTAAACCCGCAACGCGGCATCATCCAGTCCCACCGAGATGGCGTAGTGAGCCATCGACATTTTTCGTGAGACAGGCATGAGCAAGCGTTTCGAGGGCAAGGTGGTTATCGTCACCGGTGCCAGTTCCGGGATCGGTCGCGAGACCGCCATACAATTTGCCGGCGAAGGCGCCAGCGTGGTACTGGCCGCGCGCCGAGAGGCACAAACGGCTGAAGTGGTGCAACAGATTCGCCAGCACGGCAGCGAAGCGATGTTTGTTCGCACGGACGTGACAAACGTCGCTTCACTTGAAGCGCTGGTCGCGATCACAATCAAAACCTACGGCCGCCTCGACTGCGCATTCAACAACGCCGGCATTGCCGGCGATGCCATGAAGGCGACCGCCGATCACAGCGAGGAAAACTGGAACGCAGTCCTCGCCACCAATCTCACCGGCGTGTGGCTGTCGATGAAATACGAAATACCCGCCATGCTGAAAAGCGGTGGCGGCTGCATCGTCAATGCGTCGTCCACTTATGGGTTGAAGCCCAGCACCGCCGGTCATGTTCCTTACGCCGCCGCCAAGCACGGCGTGATCGGCCTCACCAAAACCGCAGCGCTGGAATACGCCAAGACCGGCCTGCGCATCAACGCCATCTGTCCCGGCTGGACGCACTCGGAAATGGTCGATCCGGCGCTGGAGGCATTGCCTGAACAACTGGGGTCGTTGATCAATCAGGATGTACCGATGGCGCGTGTCGCCGATGCGACAGAAATTGCCCGCGCCGTTCTGTGGCTGTGCTCGGATGAATCCAGCTACGTCACCGGGCATCCGCTATGTGTCGATGGCGGCTGGGTCGCGCGATAGGCGTTACCGCGATTCAAACAAAGCAGTGAGGTGATCCGCAAGCACGCGTACCGGCTCGGGGCGATCGAACAATACATCCCGGCCAGCCAGCAGGTGATGGCGAAGCGAGTTTTGTACATCGATATCGCCAGCCACCGCAGCCGCCTGCGCCACCAGTTGCGCGCGATCGCCAACAATCAGATCCGGTACGCCGGCCATGCGCAACATCGCTTGCGTCTGCCGCCCACGCATGAATGCGCCGGGCAGCGTGACGATGGGCGCGCCCACCGAAAGCGCATCGAGCGAGGTATTGCCGCCCGACCAGTGCAGCGTGTCGAGCACCACGTCGGCCATCGCCAAGGCGGCGCGAAAGCCGGACTCGTCCATGCGCGGCAGGAATTTAATCTGGCCGCGCGGCGTGATGCCACGTGCCGCCATTTGCCGCGACAGCCTATCGGCAAAATCTCGCGTAACAGCCGCTGCCGTTGCCTGGAAAAAGACAATCACCGCCTTTTCATCGGCCGCCATCAGGTCGAGGTAAACAGCATCGTTGTCCGGGTGTACCTTGAACAGCGATTGCGGGCAGAGATAAATGTGCTGGTCATCCGCCAGCCCAAATGTCTGACGTGGCATCGCTGTCACGACGGCAGGTGGCGCATATGAGGTACCGATACCCGGCAGCAGCAAAAGACGTTCGCGGTAGTGCGAGGCGGCCACCTCCGGCTCCATCTCTGCGCAGCTGAAGAACGCATCAATCTCGCGGCTGCCCGACGTGACCGGATGCCCCCAGCCGGCGCATTGCACGCGCGCCAGCC
>JAEUNB010000341.1 GCA_016790625.1 Betaproteobacteria bacterium
GGGCGACGCACTTATCAAACGGCAAAAAAAGGCGGCAGAGGTCCGATCCCTCAACGAGGCACGACTGGATCCGGCCGCGCGCCCCTCATGGCAATTCGGCTCGATTTTCTCCTATCGCCACCTGTTGCAACGAAGGCTTGATGACCAAGGCGATGTCAAACGCCACGAAAAGTTATTGTCATTTACTTTTGGTCCCGGCACCCATTGGTCCACCCTGATCTGGACTACAAACATATGGGCGGTACTGCTTGTCGTCGCCCCCTTCTTCGTTCCACTCTTCAGCACCCGTCTCAACAAGGCAGACATGGCTGCCGCATGGATGCTGATGCTGCCGATTTTCTTTGTCAGTTTGCGAAAGGGAATTAATCACTCGATATACCAGACCCGCCAAGAGCAGAAGCTGCTCTCACTTACACCGGCCTGGCTGCCGGATCGCTCGCTTAAACGATGGTTCGCGACATTCGCCTTTCGCTACTCGATGATTTGCCTGGTCAGCTGCATTAGCATCATTTTGCTGGCATCGTGGGTTCACGGCATCCCCCTCTCCAGCTACGAGCAACCCCTGTTGACCGTGATTGTGTGTGCGGTATTCCTGTTCGGCACTTCGTTGCGAAGCTACTCGACCAGCCAGAAGCCGGTATTTGCCGACGACCTCGTGTCACTGGCCGTTGGCTTGGGACCATTTCTTTTACTGCAGTTCGCCAAGATATTCAAATACTCGGTTGCAGACGCGGCGATTTTGGCCATTGCAAGTGGCATCGCATTTTCCGTGTGGCGCTGGTACAAATTCACGAAGGGGACGCTAGTTTTGCCGGCGGGCGTCTTGGCAAAACCCTAGCAACTGCGAGGATTTCCGGGCATTTTTGCTCGAAACGCCGCGCGGAATGGCGATCTACGATCTAGTGTGCTGTGAATCTCGCTAAATCAACCCCGCCAAATACCGCTTCCGCTTAGGCTCAGCAAACCGCTCAATCGCATAGCGCAACATGGTGCGCGGCATCTGCCGGTAGTGACGTTTGAGGAAAGATTCTTCCTTATCTTCGCCGATGCGCTTGCCCACTTCGCGCAGCATCCAGCCGACTGCTTTCTGGATCAGGTCTTCATCGTCTTTCAGCAGCAGCTCGGCGATGCGAAGAGTCTCGGCATAGTCGCCCTGCTTGATGTAATGGAACGTGGCCAGCATCGCGATGCGCCGTTCCCAAAGGGATTTCGATTTCGCCAAACGCGTGAGCACGCGTTTGCGTTCCGCCGGCTTGTCCGCCAACCATGGACCGACGATATGCTCGGCTGAAAGATCGACCAGATCCCAATTGTTGATAAAGCGCGTACTCTTGAGATAGAGATCGTAAATCTTCTTCTGCGTGCTCTCATCGCCGCGCTGGTAAATCTTCACCAGCAACATCAGCCCCAGCGCACGTGCTTCATGCCATCCTGATTTCATGAGCGGCAGGGCAACTTCGAGCCCCACGCCGCGCAGATCGCGAACCATGGCGCGCAGCACCGGCACGCGTATGCCGAGAAACTGGTCGCCTGCGCCGTACTGGCCTTCACCGGTCTTGAAGAAACGTTGCGCGAACTGCGCAGCGGACGTGTTGCCGAGCGAGATCACGCGTGCCAGCACCTCGGCAGGCGAAGGCCCCGCCGTTTTCGGCTCAGCCTTGCGCCGCGCCGATTTTGGCTTCGCCGCCTTGCGCGTTACTTTGGCGACTGCTTTCGCTGCCATTCTTCTTCCAGTTCCTTGCCGCTCTTGTAGTGCGGCACGCGAATCGCAAGGCGTTTGTAGCGCTGGATGAAGCCGTTGCTGCCCTTGATTTCGTCTTTCCAGTAGCCATCGGCCAATGCGATATTGCGTTTCTCATCCATCAGGAAATACTTGCGCGAACCCGGCCCGCCAAAAATATAGAGCTTGCCGTCGATGATCTTCCACGCGTCCGGATCGCCACCCCAGGGGATGCCGTAGACGATGCCGTTGCTGCAGAAGCCGCCATACTGCGGCGCATATTTCGCCGGCTCCTTGACGAACGCGGCCTTGTTATCCTCGCTAGCGAAGCGGTAGGTGGCACCTTCGTAGTCGGCCCTGATGTCAGCCTTGCCCAAGGTATGCGCGCCAACAGTGAAATAAGCCACCGGGTCGTGGCCCTTCAGCATCAACGTCGAATCGGTACCATCGGAAATGCTGTTGTAGGGGCCATTCGATGCGCAACCGGATATCAGCAGCAGCGCTGTCGCCATCAGCGCCCAGTTGGCACGCCAGAAATTTTGCGTCGCAGTTTTCACCGCCATCTTCTCCATCATGAGGGTTGTTCGGCCAGCGCTTTCAGGTTTTTCAGCCCGCCTTCAAAATCAGGCCCAAGCATACGGTCCATGATCAGCACGAAGTAACGCATCAGCGGATTGGACCCAACATCGCCGTCTGCGATCCACGTTACCGTCACGCCACCAGCCGATGGTGCAAATTCCAGCCGGCCATCGAACGAGCCATCGAAATCGGCAAACGCAATCTTGTAGGCAATCAGTTTGTCGAAATCGGCGCGGGTGATTTCCATGCTGCCGCTTCCTTCCTTCTTCGACACCCACGCCCATTTGGCGCCCACGCCCGCCGGCGGGCCGGAGTAGGTCACTTTCATCTCCGGGTCACGCAGGTACCACACGCCCCAGCGCGCCCAGCCTTTGGGATCGTAGACCTGGGGGTAGACCTTGATCATCGGCGCCTTGATCTCGATTGATCGCGTCACGCTGTATTGGCTCGGCAGCACAAAGCCGATCAGCACCAGCGCAATGGCGAAGCCCAGTATGGTCAACAGCGTGTACTTGAGGATTTTCATTGTTGGTTTTCCATGGTTTGTGCACTGCGCGCAAAGTACACCGTTTCACGCCGCATCCGCAACCAGCTTAGCGTTTCTTCGCCTTGGCCGTTTTGGGAGGAGAAGCCGGTGGTTCCAGCCGCCACGGTGAGTTGGCAAATGTTTCCACCAGGAAGCTGACGAAAGCGGCGACGCGCGGGCTTTTGTGCTTCCCCGGCAGATACACCGCCGACAGCGGCAGCGGCTCGCGATGATGCACGTCCTCCAGCAGCGGCACCAGCCATCCGGCGCGTATGCCATCGCCGACGATCACATCGGCCAGGCGAATAATGCCGACGCCGGTCGCAGCCAGTTGCAGAAGGGTCTCGGCGTTGTTGGCGCTGACATTGCCGCCAACCTCGATCGTTTCCATACCGTTCCTGGTGTCGAACGGCCAGCGGCGCAGGTGCGGCGCGCCGCTGATCGAGATGCAGTTGTGGTTCAGCAAGTCCTGCGGCGATTTGGGTGCCCCGTGCTTCTTGAGGTAAATCGGCGAGGCGCAAATCACCCGATGGAGGTCGCAGATGCGCCGCGCCACCAACGAAGAATCACGCAGGTGCCCGTTGCGTATCGCGACATCCGCACCCTCTTCCACCAGATCGATCAGGCGGTCAGTCATCGTGATGTCGAGTTCTATCTCTGGATACTTTTCCAGGAACCTCGGCAGCGCCGGTGCCAGCTGGTGCATGCCGAACGCCACGCCAACGTTGATGCGCAGCAGGCCTTTCGGGCTATCGGAAAAGCGCGTGACCTCGGTTTCGGCTTCCTCGATATCGGCGAGGATGCGCTTGGCGCTGGCGAAATAGGCATCGCCCTCCGCCGTCAGTGCCAGCCGCCGCGTGGTGCGATTCATCAACCGTACACCCAGCCGGTCTTCCAGCCGCGTCACCAGCTTTGACAGTGCCGACGGCGTGAGATCGAGATCGCGTGCCGCCGCAGAAAAACCACCCAGTTCCACGGAGCGCACAAAGGCGCGCATTTCGCCTGGCTTATCCATGAATACCTCTTTCTCCAGCCACTCGCGGACCCATCCTGCCTCCGTATTTATGAATATTTGTCCGCAATATTATGCCGAATCTGCGAATTATCGCCATGCGCAACGGTAATAACATGAAGTCCTGTCTAGCGCCCCTGCTGCAATTGTGCGGTGGGAGTGGCGAATCGAAGGAGAAACACCATGTTGGACCGTAATCTGATTGAACAAAAAGCCCGCGAACTGCGCCAGGAAGAAATGCGCCGCCTCGCCACCGAATTCACCACCTGGCTCAGCGAACGCCTGCGCGGCCATCACGAAGCATGGCTGCGCCGCCCGCGCCAACCACGCATGCGCTCGGTTAACGCGACACCGGTCTGATAGCAAATCCTCCACCGCGCCTCCCCGGCGCGGACTGTGTGGCGTTGGCTCAAGGCCACGGCACCATGCGGGGACGGATATAATTCTGCTCCCCGCATTTTTTTCCTGCCGATGAAACGCCTGCGCAATAAATCGCCGCTACGCCTTACCCGTGATGCGGAAAAACTGATCTCCCTCTCCACCGGCCTGGCCGCCTCCGGCAGCCGCGCGGAAGACCGCTATTGGGAAAACGCCATCACGGCGCTGGCCGGCAAACTGATCGCCGCCGGCAACGATGCTGCGGTCGAGGTAGCACTCGATCACACATTCAAGAGCAATATCAACGCCCACGACGTCCT
>JAEUNB010000363.1 GCA_016790625.1 Betaproteobacteria bacterium
GCCGCGACCCCGGGCGATCTCGATGCCAGTTTTGCCGGCACCGGTTTTGTGACGCAGTCGCAGGGCGACACCGCCACCGGCAATGCGGTGATCTCCGACTACAAGAACCGCGTCGTCACCGCCTACAGCTACACCAGCAACGCGCCGGGTCCGACGCATAACGAGTTTGCGGTGATGCGGCATCTCGATACCGGGGCGATCGACTTCAGCTTTGGCGTTGGTGGCATTGCCAATCTGCCGTTGCCGGCCAAGGATTTGTGGTGCGTGCCCGAGCTGGTGGAAGACACGGGCTATAACCTGCTTGTCGCCAGCTGCAATGCCGATACGATTTTTGTCTGGCGATTGAAGCCGAGTGGTGCACTTGACACCAGTTACGGCAGTGGTGGCATCGCATCCATACTAGTAGGCAATGGTGTCTATCCGGTCATCGGCTTGACGCAGTACAAGAATCGCGCGCTGATTGCGGCTTCCTCAGTACGGCCCGGCGGCACGCGCCCGCGCTTTACGCTGGTGCGGCTCAATGCCGCTGGTGCGCTGGATACCTCGCTCGCCGGTACCGGCATTGCGCGCTACGACGTCATGCCGGGTGTATCGACCGAAGTCAGCCGTGCAACCGATGTGAAAATCGACAGTGCCTTCCGCATTGTTCTCGGTGGTCGCGCCGGCACGTCGTCACTGAATTACAACTTTGCCCTCGCCCGCCTGAGCTGGTCGGGTACGCTGGATGCAAGTTTCGCGGCTGGTGGCGTGACGCAATTTCCGCTGATGACCGGGCCGAACTTCGGCCGCCGCGTGGCCTTCGATCACAAGGATCGAATCCTGCTATCCGGCACGGTTTGCAAACCTGCTGACCCGGTCACCGGTGAACAGCCGTGCTATGTCGGTCTTGCGCGCTTGCTGACCAGTGGTGCACTGGATACCAGTCTCGTTGGTGGTACTGGCACCATGGTCTACGGTGGGGGCGGCGGACCGGCCAATCCGAAAGCAGGTTTCTGCACCGATTTCAGCTTCAACTATGCACTCACCACCTACAAGGATCGCATTCACCTTGCCGGCATGTGCGATCTGGACAAGTTCTCCACCACGCCGAGTTATCCGCGCAATACCGTGGGCTATGTGCTCAGGCTTGACGCTGATGGCCAATACGACACCAGCTTTGGCTACACGCTGAATGGCTATAGCTACTACGACTTCGGCGCGCCGGAAGCTTATCTGCTTGGCATTGCCATCGACAAGAATGCGCAGATTCTCGCGACCGGGCGGCGCGGCAAGACAGTTTCCGATACGGAAGCTTATGGCGAGGTGGTGACCGCGCGCATGGTGCAGTAGTCTTGTATTTTTGCCGGCATCGGGTGATAGCCCGGTGCCGGTTCGTCTCAGTGCGTAGAATGGACCATCCCTCAGCAAATCAAGGACAAGCGATGGCCACCTCACCCGGCAGCGACGTACAGAACATGGCCCTGTTCTGCGATTTTGAAAACGTCGCACTCGGCGTGCGCGACGCGAAATACTCCGAGTTCGATATCCGCAAGGTGCTGGAGCGCCTGCTGGTCAAGGGCGACATTGTGGTGAAGAAGGCCTATTGCGATTGGGAGCGCTACAAGGATTTCAAGAAGGGCATGCACGAGGCCGCGTTCGAGTTGATCGAAATTCCGCATGTGCGGCAGTCGGGCAAGAATTCCGCCGACATCCGCATGGTGGTCGATGCGTTGGACCTTTGTTACACCAAGGCACATGTCGATGCGTTCGTCATCATCTCCGGCGATTCCGATTTTTCGCCGCTGGTTTCGAAGCTGCGCGAGAACAACAAGACCGTGATCGGTGTTGGTGTGCGCAGTTCCACGTCTGATCTGCTGGTAGGGAATTGTGACGAGTTTATTTTCTATGACGACCTCGTGAAGGCTGAGGAAGCGCGACGCAAGACGGCTGCGAAAAAACAGGCCGAAGCGGCGGCGAAGAAAGCGGCTGAGGTAAATACACGCAAGCAAAAGGAAGCGGCCAAGAAGTCAAACGAAAAGAAGGCTGCGGCCGAGGAGCATGCCGAGGCCTCGGACGATGCGCGCCGGTTGGAGGCGATTGAACTGGTCGTCGATACGGTGGAAGCTCTGCTCAGCGAAAAAGACCTGGACGAGGTGCACGCATCCAACGTGAAGAATGCATTGAAGCGCCGACGACCGGATTTTGTTGAGTCAGCGTACGGCTACAAGGCCTTCGGCAAGATTCTGGAGGATGCCGAGAAGCGCGGCCTGCTGGAGATCCATCGCCACGGGCAAGCGGTGGCGGTCTGCCTGCCACGTTAAAGCTGACCATGTGTTGTCGCCGATCGGCGACAGGCGCGCATTTGTTTCTTGCGCAATCGCTGAATCCGACGCAGACTTCGCGCCGTAGCAGACCTTGGCAATCGCCAATTCACTGTTGCATGCAATAACCACTCACAGAAAACCATGGAGTTTTATCAATGAAAATGTCTTTCAAGGTTCTCCCTTTGGTCGCTTCTCTGGCCGCCGTCTCCGCATTTGCCCAAGTGCCGGCCGAAATCACCCCGCCCGCCGGCAACAAAGCCGTGCTGACGCTGGTCGGCAGCGGTGACCTCACCTATGAATGCAAGGCCGTGGCAGACAAGCCGGGCACCTTTGCCTGGACCTTCGCCGGCCCCAACGCCAAGCTGTGGGACGCCAACAAGAAGGAAGTCGGCAAGTACTACGGTGGCCCAACCTGGGAATCGAACGATGGCTCCAAAGTGACCGGCAAGCAACTCGCCGTCGCCCCGGGCGCGGCTGGTTCCATCCCGCTGCAACTGGTGCAAGCCAATCCGTCGACGGGTGAAGGCGCGATGAAGGATGTGACTTACATCCAGCGCCTGAAGACCGTTGGTGGTGTTGCGCCGGCTTCCCCGGCTTGCGCCGCAGGTAACGTCGGTGCCAAGACCACCGTGCCCTATCAGGCCGACTACGTGTTCTTCAAGAAGGGGTGAGACGGGGGTTTCGCGCCCCGCGTACGGGATGCGTCCGTTGAACAAAAAAGCCGGCACGAGGTGCCGGCTTTTTTTCCGGGTGAGCAATGAGTGCGCAGCCTTGTGGGATTGGGGACTAAAAAATTTCCGCTTTTTTGCCGTTTGCCGCCAGCACCGATTCGATGAATTTTTTCCAGGTCGGATTGGGTGCCCAGACACTGTTCAGCTTGCCGCGCGCGTCATCGTCACCGGCGCCTTCGTGAATGACACGGTACAGGAACGTGAATGAGGAACCGCGCAAATTGACCTGGCAGTGCACCAGCACATTTTTCTTTTGCATCGACTTCATCACGTCGCTGAAGAGCCGGAAGTCTTCTGCGGTCGGATTGCCGAAATTGACCGGGATATTGAGATAGGCAACGCCCTGGGCGGCGAGGATGGCGCCTTCGGCTTCCACGGCTTCCTTGTACTCGGGTGGCGCTAAGTTGATGACGATGTCGTAGCCCAGCGCCTTGGCTCGCTTGAGATAAGCAGTATCGGGCTGTGCTGACGAGGCCAGGCCGGGGCGCCACTGAACCAGGTTTGCCGGGTCGCCTGGCGCGGCGTGAACAGGTAGCGCAGACAAAAACAAAGCGAATGCGAAGAATTTCATTCGCAGGGAATGCAGCTGCATCATCCGCCGTGCTTCGCGCTGATGGAGGTGACGTTGCCGCGATGACCGGAATTGCGGCCCTTGAGGAACGGGATCAATTCGTTTTCCGGCAAGGCGCGGGCACAGTAAAAGCCCTGGAATTCATCGCAACCTTCGGCGGTCAGCAGCGCAAGCTGCTCCTCGCGCTCCACACCCTCGGCGATCACGTTCATTTTCAGGCTGTGCGCCATCGCAATCACGGCGCGGGTGATGGCAACGTCGTCGCGGTTGTGAGGCAGGTCGCGCACAAAACTCTGGTCGACCTTGAGCGTGTGTACCGGGAACTGCTTGAGATAGGCGAGCGAGGAATAGCCGGTGCCGAAATCGTCGATCGCGAGCCTGACGCCGATGGCGCGCAGTTCTTCCATCAGCTTGGTGGCGTGTTCCGGGTTCTGCATCACCATGCTTTCGGTGATTTCGAACTCGAACAGTTCCGGTTTGCGTCCGGCCGCTTTCAATGCGGCGGCGCAGTCTTTCACAAAATCGGCATGCATCAACTGCGAGGCCGAAAGATTGACCGACATGATCATCGGCGGCAGGCCCATTTCGTCCCATGCACGGGCGCGTTCGCAGACTTCTTTCAGCGTCCAGCGGCCGATGGCGATGATGAGACCCGTATCTTCGGCGAGGCGGATAAAGCGATCCGGGTAAACCAGCCCCAGTTCGGGGTGCTCCCAGCGGATCAGCGCTTCCACGCCGGTGACGCGGCCGGAGGCGATATCGATTTTGGGCTGATAGTGAATGCGGAAGCGATCCTCTTCCAGCGCGCGGCGCAGCGCCGTTTCCATCTGATACTTTTCTGCAGCCTGATCGCTCATGCCAGACGAGAACACGCAGTACTGCTTGCGCCCGGCGGACTTGGCCTGATACATCGCGATGTCGGCATTGGCCAGCATGGTCTGCGCATTGTCGCCGTGGGCGGGGTACATGCAGACGCCGATGCTGGCGGAGAGATTGACCTCGTGGCTGTCGATGGTGGCTCGCTGTTCCAGCACCGACTGCAGCTTGTGCGCTATGGCGTGCACATCCGAGGTATCGCGCAGATTTTCCACCAGCAACACGAATTCATCACCGCCAAAGCGCGCCAGCGTG
Organism: Betaproteobacteria bacterium; assembly: GCA_016790625.1. Classification (GTDB taxonomy): domain Bacteria; phylum Pseudomonadota; class Gammaproteobacteria; order Burkholderiales; family Usitatibacteraceae; genus UKL13-2. The sequence goes on from JAEUNB010000363.1 coordinate 4,737, forward strand.
TCGCCATCGCGTGTGAGGCTGGAGAAGCGGCGCGAGGCTTCGCGCAACACGCTGTCGCCGAACGGGTGGCCGAGGGTGTCGTTGACCTGTTTGAAGTGATCGAGGTCGATAAAGAACAACGCCAGTTGTGTGCTGGATCGCGTTGCGCGCGCAATCGCCTGTTGCAGATTGTCATTGAACATGGCCCTGTTGGGCAGGCCGGTCAGCGTATCGTGGTTCGCCAATACCTGAATGGTGGAAAGTGCCGTCACCAGCTCAGCGTTGTTCTCCGCCAGTTTCGCGCGCAGCGCGCTGATGCGACCGCCGATGGCGGCAAAAGCCGGCAACACCATGGCCAGCGTGGCCCACTGGAACCACTCGAGGTAGACGTTCACGGTCTGTGGCTTGAATGTCATCAGCAGGTTGATCACTGCCGCGTAGCCGGCGAGGATGACCAGCGTGGTGACGACGAACTCCCGTGTCTTGAAACGGAATACGCCGAACAGCAGCACCACGAAGCACCAGATCAGTACCAGGCTGCGGTCGTGATCAAAGCCGTAGGCGACGAACATGACGAAGAAAATGCCGGCGGAGGTCTGCGCGTGCGTGAGGCTGGCATCCTCGAACTTGAGGTTGGCACCAGACGTAAACAGGCCGAAAAATACGGCGTTGATGATCAACACCAATGCACACGAGGCCAGTGCGTATGGCCAGGAAATCAGCGCAGCGAAGTGGGCAAGGAAAAGAAGCGGAAACGCCAGCGCATAGGTGGCGGCGGCGATCTTGAATTGCTTGAGTCGAACGTCTTGTTGCTCGTTCAGGGTCCGGGTCTGTTTGCTCGGGGTCATCACTGAGGCTGGTTTATTGTCTTCGTGCGTGTAGTCATTGTAGGGGCTGCCGCGCGGATTCTGTGTGACGCCTTGTGAACAATCATGATACGTGGCTACCGACAATCGGCAATCGGGGATTCCCCCTAGCGATGCCAGCGAAATCTGACAAAACTCCAGATTTGGCGCGGCTTGCAGGCTAAAAATGCCTGAAAAGCCGCGCCAGTAATGGAGTTTTACTCCTGCAGGTAATTGGCCATCCAGCCCAGGCTGTCCGCTGTCGCCCCGCTGGGCCGGTATTCGGCGCTGAGCCAGCCCTGGTAGCCGATGGCATCGACGTGCGCAAACAGGGCGGGAAAGTCGATTTGTCCGCTGCCTGGCTCGTGGCGGCCTGGTGCATCAGCGAACTGCATGTGGCCGATTGCGAGCAACAGCAGTCGCATCGTATCCGCGAGCGAATCGGGCTCCATGATCTGCATGTGATACCAGTCGTACTGCAGTTTCAGGTTATCGGCTTGAATGTCGTTCATCAGCCGGATCGCGTCGCGCGTGTTGCTGACCAGATAGCCCGGTACGTCGCGGGTGTTGATCGGTTCGAGGTTGAGCGTAAGGCCGAAATCGGCGAACTGGGCGGCGGCCTCGCGCATATTTCGGACGAAAACCTGTTCGCTGGCACGAATATCGCCACCACCTTGCACCGCCCCGGCGAGGCAATTGACCTGCTTGACGCCGATCGCCAGCGCATAGTGAATTGCCTCGGTCACGCACAGGCGAAAGGTCTCGACCCGGTCCGGTGCGCTGGCAAAGCCCCATTCGCCGCGCGAGTGATCGCCGGCGCGAACGTTCATCAGCACCGGTGTCAGGCGGTGACGCTCCAGCCGGCTGACGATGGCGGCCGGATCGACGTCATACGGATAGTGGAATTCGACGCCGCGAAAGCCCGCATCCGCTGCGGCGGCGAAGCGATCGAGGAACGGCAGCTCGGTGAACAGGAAAGTGATATTGGCGGCGAAGCGGGGCATGGTCCGGCTTTCTTTCCGGAAATGTTACCCCGGGATTCTGCCCTGCGGCATGCTCTTGAAACGGCTTGATCACGACTTCATCTACTGGCAGGTTTGCGCAATCTGCAAGCCCGATACGTCCCGACCTCATAATAGAGCGGAGTAACCGGTCCTCATCGTGGCGATCGGCCCATGCGCACACAAAGTCATGTCCAGTTCACCACATCCCATTCCCGCTTCGTCTTCCTCATCCGCTGCCTCGTCCGCCGACATTGCCAAACCCGTTGCAGTTGCTGCTACGGGCAGTGATTGGCGGGTGATTCGCTCGCTCGTTCCCTACCTGTGGGATTTCCGCTGGCGCGTTGCCCTGGCGTTGATATTCCTGGTTACGGCCAAGCTGGCCAATATCGGTGTGCCGCTGATACTAAAGGAGGTGATCGATTCGCTGGATAAATCGCGTGCTGTGCTGGCGGTGCCGTTTGCGTTGCTGATCGCTTATGGCGTGCTGCGTTTGTCGTCCACATTGTTCGGCGAATTGCGCGACATTGTGTTCGTCAAAGTTACGCAGCGCGCGATGCGGCGCGTGGCGCTCTCCGTGTTCCGCCACTTGCATGCGCTGTCGCTGCGCTTCCATCTCGAGCGCCAGACCGGTGGTGTGACACGCGATATCGAGCGCGGTACTCGTGGTATTTCGACACTGATGTCGTTCATGCTGTTCTCGGTGATCCCGATCATTCTCGAAATCACGCTGGTGACCATCCTGCTTGCCAAGAAATTCGATATCTGGTTTGTCGTCATCACGCTGGCCGCCATCCTGCTTTACGTCGCCGCCACCATCGGCATCACCGAATGGCGCACCGCGCATCGGCGGCAGATGAACGACATGGATTCGAAAGCCAACACCAAGGCGATCGACTCATTGCTGAATTACGAGACGGTGAAGTACTTCGGCAACGAGGAATTCGAAGCCGGAAGATACGACAAGAACCTGCAGCGCTACGAAGCGGCGGCAACCAAAAGCGAGACCTCGCTCGGCATGCTGAACAGCGCGCAAAGTCTGGTGATCGCAACTGCGGTGACGCTATTGATGTGGCGCGCGTCCGAGGGGGTGGTCGCCGGTGGCCTCACACTCGGCGATCTGGTGATGGTCAACGCGCTGCTGATCCAGCTCTACATCCCGCTTAATTTTCTGGGCGTGATGTATCGGGAGATCAAGCAGGCGCTGACCGACATGGAGAAGATGTTCCGTCTTCTGAACGAGAATCAGGAGATCGCCGACAAGCCCGGTGCCAAGCCGCTCTCGCTCAACGGTGCGCGGGTGGAGTTTCACAACGTCGACTTTTCCTACGATCCGAAGCGGAAAATCCTGCATGACGTCAGCTTCGACGTGCCCGCAGGCCAAACCGTGGCGGTGGTCGGCTCCAGTGGTGCCGGTAAGTCGACGCTGTCGCGGCTGTTGTTCCGTTTTTACGATATCCAGAACGGCCGCATCACCATCGATGGACAGGACATTCGCGATGTCACGCAAGCCAGTGTGCGTGCGAGCCTGGGCATCGTGCCGCAGGACACGGTGCTGTTCAACGACACCATCCGCTATAACATCGCCTATGGCCGTCCCGATGCGACGGAGACGGAAATTGAGGACGCCGCGCGCCGCGCGCATGTGCTGGACTTCATCCAGCGCCTGCCGGACAAATGGGAGGCAATGGTTGGCGAGCGCGGATTGAAACTGTCTGGTGGCGAGAAGCAGCGTGTGGCGATTGCGCGTACGCTGCTGAAAAATCCGGCAATCATGATTTTCGACGAGGCGACCTCGGCGCTCGATTCCGCCACCGAGAAAGCGATTCAGGCCGAGTTGCGCGAGATCGCGCAGGACCGCACCACGCTGGTGATCGCACATCGTCTCTCGACCATCATCGATGCGGATCAGATTCTGGTGATGGGCGATGGCCGCATTGTCGAGCGCGGAACATTCCGGGAACTACTGGAGATGAACGGCAAGTTTGCGGAAATGTGGCGGCTGCAACAGCAGGAAGAGGCGAAAACCCACCTGAACGGGTAGGGACGTCATCTGTCTAATCGATGCACAATTACTTGTCATAGTGGGATGTGATTCGGCGTCGCAAAGATGTTGTGGTTGCGGGCCAGAATCGCGATCCGACCGGTGCAAATTTATACGACCTCAAGGAGAAGAAAATGACACTTCGTTTTTTTGCGGCGGCCGGATTCGCTGCGATCAGCCTCATGGCGGCGCCGGTATTCGCACAGGAGAGCCGCTTTTATATCAGCGGTATGATCGGACAGGGCGACTACAAACTTACTGGCGAGGATCTCGGCTTGTCGGCTTCCATCGACAAGCGGGATACGGCATTCGGATTTGCATTCGGTTATCAGGTATCGAACCAGCTTGCCGTCGAAATCGGATACGCCGATTTCGGCAAGGCAAAATTCACCGAACAGCGCAGAGTCAATTCGTTGCCAGGCTGCACTATTTCGAATCCGTGTCCGCCGCTGATTACGGGCGACGGCAGCGCAAAAGCGGCGCATCTGTCGGCGTTGCTATCCGCGCCGTTGGGCGATGCCATTTCCATTTATGGCCGCCTGGGTGTTGCCGATACTGATCGCAGTGTCAGCGCGTCGGCCGGCAATGTTTCCCTGCGTGATGGAGACAAGAAAACCGAGTTGCTGTACGGAATCGGTGCGGCCTACCAGTTCAATCGCAACATTGCCGCCACCCTCGAGTGGCGAAAGCTGAACGATACCGAAGCAAGTGCAGCCTTGATCGGTGTTCGACTGAATTTCTGATCCGCCAGCTTTCGGGGTTAAGTCCCACAGATCCCGATCCAGCACCAGTGCGCTTTCCAGGTCGAAAATAGTCTGAAAGGCGCGCCGGTGCTAGAGTTTGGTTTTAGGAATTCATCGCCGCGCGCCCGCCGGCGCTGCGGCCCCCATGTCCCTCACCGAAAAACTGCTGCCGATTTTCCTGCTCGCTTTGGCAGGCTACTTATTTGGCCGCAGCAAGGCCTTCGATAGCGGACAAGTCACGCGCGGTATTTCCAACGTCGCGTTTTATCTTTTTGTCCCGGCGCTGCTGTTTCGCACCACCGCGCGTATCGATCTCGGCAGCCTGGAGTTCCGCGCGCTGGCGGCTTTCTTCGTGCCGACCGTGTTGCTGCTGATTGGCCTGGTATGGTTCGGCCGTCGGCGTGAGCAGGGCACGGATGTTGCGACGGTGCGTGCGCTATCGATGACCTTCGGCAACACGGTGCAGATCGGCATCCCGGTCGCACTGGCGGCGTTTGGCGAGGCGGGCCTCGCGATCCACGCCACCATCATCGCGATGCACGCGTTGGTGCTGCTGACAACCGCGACGGTAGTGATGGAATGGGCGCGGCACGATCATGAGAACGCCGAATCGTGGTGGTCGGTAATCCTGCCGATGTTCCGGCAAACGTTGATTCATCCGGTGATCCTGCCGGTGGTGCTGGGTTTTATCTGGAATATTTTCCGCCTGCCGTTGCCCGGACCGGTGGATGCCACGCTGATAACGCTGGCGCAGGCCGCTGTACCGCTGTGCCTGGTGCTGATCGGTTTATCGATGGCGCACTACGGTATTGCGGGATCGGTCAAACCGGCGCTGGGATTGAGTGCGGTGAAATTGCTGATCCACCCTGCATTGGTTGCGTTGGTCGTGTTCTGGATCATGCCGCTGGAAAAGACCGCGGCGGCGGTGACAGTGCTGTGTGCGGCGCTGCCGATCGGGGCCAATCCGCTGTTGTTCGCGCAGCGCTACAACGTGGCTGAGCGTGAGACCACGGCGGCGATCGTGATTTCAACGGTGGCTTATGGCGGCACGGTGATCGCGCTACTGGCGCTGTTGACGCACTAAATCCGGCAAGCCGCTAACCGGCTTTGATCCAGCCGGCATCGAATCCGTCGCTGGTCAGCGAAGTCAGGATGTGGTCGCGCCAGTCGCCATCGATGAACAGATAGTTCTTCGAATAACCCTCGATGCGAAAGCCGAGCCTGGCCAACAGGCGACCGCTGCGCACGTTTTCCGGCCGGTAGTTGGCGCCGATGCGATGCAGTTTCTGCACGTTGAACATGTAGCGATTGGTTGCACTCAATGCCTCGCGCATCAGGCCCTGCCCTTCGAACCCATGATCGATCTGGTAGCCGAGCACGCATGCGCAGAACGGGCCGCGCGAAATCTGCGAGTAACCGATGCTGCCAATGACTTCTTCGGGCTGTTCGCGCCGGGCCATCCAGAAGCGAATGCCGGATCCCGCATCGAAAGCGGCTGCAGATTTCTTCACCACGTCCTGCCAGTGTTCGAGCGTGTACATGCCGGCTGGTTCGGGTGGGCTCCACGGCTTGAGGTGTTCGCGATTGCGGGTAACAAAGCCCAGCATTGCGCCGGCTTGCTCTTCGCGCGGAAGTGCTATCGACAGGCGTTCGGTCGTTAGCGCCAGGCGCCCATCGCAAACGGCAGCGTCGTCAGCTGAGTTCGCGCATGAAGCGCACATGGCAGATCAGTCCCGATGCGGCGTCGATGCGGTAAATGGCCATGGCGCGGCGAACCTGCGGCTGTGTGCCGGGCAAACGTCCGGTGATGGATTCTTCGTCGAATACATAATCCCCGACGCGGGTGCGATGAACCACGGTGCAATGCAGATTGGGTGAGCCATCGAACAGCGCTCGGTAACGCTCGCGCATCTCGGCATGTCCCGCCATCAGGCGATTGCCTTCACCGTCCTCGACGACGCAATCGGGGGTGTAGTTGGCGAGAAAGGCTTCGACATCGCGCGCGTTGTACGCGACAAGCTGGCCTTCAACCGGATCGAAGTTGACCGCGCTCATCCCGCAAATACCGCCCAGCCTTGGGCCAGGTTGTCCATCGGCATGCGTTTGAAGCCGGACTTGGCGAACTGGTGCCAGCGGCCGACGATGAACGACATCACGGCGTTGGCATAGGCATTGGCGTCCAAGGTGCTGTGCAGCGAGCCGTTGGTGGCGGCCAGGCGCGCACTCTGCCGCAGCGAGGCTTCCAGCCGGTCATGCATTTGATTGACACGCACCTGCAGCCGCTCGTCTTCGTTGACCAGCGCATCGCCGATCAGCACCCGCGTCATGCCCTGGTTTTTCTGCGCGAACGACAAAAGCATCGAAACAATCGCTTCCACCTGTTTCAAGCCATTCGCTTCTTCGGCCTGGATCTTGTTGACCAGCGAGAACACCGTTTCCTCGATGAACTCGATCAATCCCTCGTACATCTGCGCTTTGCTGGCGAAATGGCGGTAGAGCGCCGCTTCGGACACATCGAGCTTGGCTGCCAGCAGGGCGGTGGTGATCTTCTCGCCCTTGGGGTTTTCCAGCATATGCGCCAGAGTCTGCAGGATTTCCTTGCGACGTTCGCCGGGCTCTCGTTTGGCCATGTTGTTCTCCCTGTTCCGAAGTTGTTTCGCGAAGCTGTTACTTTTTGCCGCCCAAGATTGATCCGAGCACGCCGCGAATAATGCGCCGGCCTGCTTCTGACGCCATGGCGCGTGCCGCGCTC
>JAEUNB010000380.1 GCA_016790625.1 Betaproteobacteria bacterium
GCTTGCCAATGTACGGCTCGGCCGCTGGTGGGCCAGCGGCATCTATCGCAATCATCTTGAAGTTCGCGATACCGGCATGCGCAGGTGGTTCAGAACGCAGTTCTACCTGATCGACGAATTTCTGGCCCGCTTCCACGGCATGCGCCGCGAGATGCAATACCTTTCCGACGGCGGTCATTTCGAGAACACGGCGCTCTACGAATTGCTGCGCGAGCAACGAAGCATCCGGCTGATGGTGGTCTGCGACTGCGGCGCCGACCCCAAATACGAATTCGCCGATCTCGCCAATCTCACGCGACTGGCGCGCATCGACTTTCGCATCGAGCTTGAAGAAGACATCGGTGCCGCCACCCATCCGGAGCTGGGCAAGGTATTCGGCCGCACGGTGGACTTCAAGCCCGACGCGCATGGCAAACCTCCGCGGCATGACAAATGCGCGATCCTGCTCAACCTCTATCGCGCCAAGAACGTTCCGCTTGCCGCCGACGCGCAAAAAACCAGCACACCCGATGCGCGCATCATCCTGCTGAAGCCGCGCGTGCTCTCCAACTCCGCCGCCGATCTGGTCGAATACCAGGTGACGCATCCCGCGTTCCCGCAGGAGCCGACCGCCGACCAGTTCTTCGACGAAGCGCAATGGGAAAGCTACCGCCGCCTCGGCCGCGAAATCGCCATGCGCGTTTTCCCCGGCCCCGGCTCCTCGGCGGAATATCGCAAGGCTTTTGTAGATGGCGTGCTGGGACGCGTACCGCTACCGGAAACCATGCATGCAACCAAGCCGACTATTGCCGCCGGCTAGACAAACCCCAGCACCGGCGCGCCCCCCAGGCACAAAATGCCCGGAACGCCGCACCAGTGCTTGAGTTTCAGTTTCAACCTGCAAAACCCACCTGTTCAGGTGGGAAATGCATGCACCCCATTGACGCCCCCGCAACGCACCCCTAACCTCACTTCGCTGCGCGAAAAATCGCCGCAATAAACTCCACTCGCACCGAAACGTGAACGCCCTTTCCTTTCTTCCGCCCATCATCGCCCTGCTCGGTTTCGGCTTTGGCGTCTATCAGTACTACCGCTCGAACGAGCTCACCTATCGCAAGCCGTATTGGGAGAAGCAGCTCGCGCTGTATCTGGAAGCGACCAGCACCGCCGCCACACTCGCCAGCACCGACGACGAAGCCGCGTGGAACGACGCGCGCAACAATTTCTGGCGGCTCTACCTTGGGCCACTGTGCATGGTGGAAAACACCGCCGTCGAATCGGCGATGGTCGAATTCGGCATCGCGCTGGGCGATGACTCGCTCGGTTTCGAATCGCGCGCCACGCTGGCTGATCTCTCGCTCAATCTCGCCATGGCCTGCCGCAAATCGATCCGCACCGACTGGAAAGTGCAGATGGAAAACCTGCAGCGCAAGCCGGTGGGCGGCGATTGATGCGCCTCAGCTCGTTTTCCTTTGTCGATCTGCCGCTGCTCAAACCGGTGGCGGAAAAACCGGTGCGCGTGCCACTGCATCGCGCAAAAACAAAAGGGCATTTGCCCCTCTACAATAACG
>JAEUNB010000055.1 GCA_016790625.1 Betaproteobacteria bacterium
ATCAATTCGGTTGGCTCTCGCCTGCCACTCAGAGTTGGGTGGAGTTGGCGCTGTCGGTTCCCATCGTCCTGTGGGCCGGCGCGCCGTTCTTTGTGCGGGGATGGCAGTCCGTGATGAACCGCAGTCCGAACATGTGGACCTTGATTGGGCTGGGAACGGGGGCCGCATTTATCTATAGCGTAGTGGCCACCATCGCGCCCGGCGCGTTTCCCGACACGTTTGCCGCGCACGGACGGATCGGCGTTTACTTTGAAGCGGCGGCCGTGATCATCTCGTTAACACTGATGGGCCAAATGCTGGAACTGAAGGCACGTTCGCAAACTTCGGCAGCCATCAAATCGCTGCTGAGTCTCGCGCCGAAAACCGCACGCCGAATCAAGCCGGACGGCACTGAGGAGGATGTTGCCCTCACCCATATCCATGTCGGAGACCAGCTGCGAGTGCGCCCCGGGGAAAAAGTGCCGGTCGACGGCGTCGTCACCGAAGGCAGCAGTGCAGTCGACGAATCGATGTTGACCGGCGAACCCATGCCGGTCACCAAGCGACCCAACGATCCTTTGATCGGCGCAACACTGAATACCAGCGGCAGCCTGGTGATGCGCGCCGACAAGATCGGTTCGCAAACCATGCTTGCGCAGATCGTGCAAATGGTCGCACAAGCGCAACGCTCGAAGGCACCCATGCAGCGTATGGCAGACTCCGTCGCCGGCTACTTTGTCGTTTCCGTCGTGGGCATCGCTGTGCTGACGTTTCTGGCATGGGGTTGGTTCGGCCCGGAGCCGAGCTGGGTCTACGGCCTGATCAACGCCGTCGCCGTACTCATCATCGCCTGCCCCTGCGCACTGGGACTGGCCACGCCCATGTCGATCATGGTGGCAACCGGCAAGGCTGCGACTCAGGGTGTTCTGTTCCGCGATGCGGCGGCGATCGAGAACTTCCGCAAGGTCGACACGCTGATCGTGGACAAGACCGGCACGCTCACCGAGGGCAAACCGGTATTCGAACGCGCGATCCCGGCGTCTGGATTTGCTGAGGATGAAATTCTGCGTCTCGCCGCCAGCCTGGATCAGGGCAGCGAGCATCCGTTGGCTGCGGCCATCGTTTCTGCTGCGCTTGAACGCAAACTGAATCTGGAAAAGGCTGAACAATTCGAGTCCGGTAGCGGCATCGGCGTGCGCGGGACGGTGGCGGGTAAAACGTTGGCACTGGGCAACACGGCGTTGATGGAGCAACTGAATGTCGCTGTCGCCGCGTTGACCGCTGACGGCGAAGCGCTGCGCAAGCAAGGTGCTAGCGTCATGTACCTCGCGGTCGATGGCGCACTGGCCGGTTTGTTAGCGGTCTCGGACCCAATCAAGGCAACCACGGCGGAAGCCCTGGCGAGTTTGAAAGCCGCCGGCATTCGCGTGGTCATGGCAACGGGTGATGGACTGACCACGGCGCGCGCGGTAGCCGATAAGCTGGGCATCGACGAGGTGCATGGTGAGGTGAAGCCCGCCGACAAATTAGCGTTGGTCGAGAAACTTCAAGGTGAGGGGCGCTTCGTCGCCATGGCGGGCGATGGTATCAACGACGCGCCGGCCCTGGCCAAGGCCAACGTCGGCGTCGCGATGGGCACTGGAACGGATGTCGCCATGAACAGCGCGCAAGTCACACTCATCAAAGGCGATTTGCGGGGTATCGTGCGTGCGCGGGACCTGTCGGACGCCACCATCGGCAATATGCGGCAGAACCTGGCGTTTGCGTTCGTGTACAACGCGATGGGTGTGCCACTGGCGGCAGGTGTTTTGTATCCGATGACCGGATGGTTGCTATCCCCGATGATCGCGGCGCTGGCAATGAGCTTGAGTTCCGCATCCGTTATTTTTAATGCATTACGACTAAAAGGAGAGAAACATGAAAACAAAGATGCTGTTTAACCAGACAACGTTACTCGCGGCTTGGCTCATTGCCGGCGGAATCGGCGTTAGCCACGCTGACCTCGTCGACATCAAATGGACCGATGGCGCGTTCGTGCACAAGGCCAGCATTGCCCCGACCAAGTTTCTCGAGTTGTGTGGCAAGCTGAAGAAGGATGACAGCGTTGAATGGCGCTTCAACGGCAGTGCCCCAACCAACTTCAACATTCATTATCACGTTGGCAAGGATGTCGTTTATCCGGAAAACCGCAAAGAAATTGCTGCCGCCGAAGGCAAGCTGCGCGTCCCACTGGATCAGGATTTTTGCTGGATGTGGAGCAATAAAAGTGCGCTGCCGATCGACCTGGAAGTCAGCCTCACGAAATCAAAACCTGACAAATAGCTATTGACTCCTGAATAAGGCTCCGGCTGCGGTCCCATTTGGCGCAACTTTCATTCCCGATGCTAGGCGGGGGCCGCAGGCGTGCATACCACTATAGATTTAGGCCTCCTCAGGGAACTTTGTTTGCCGGACAATTACAAAACGTCACCAACTCGGCGGTCGATTGCGCCTTTTTGCTGTCGCGTTGTAAATTTGCGCCACATCTCCCGACCTATTGGACATGAAACGTATCCATCGTAAGGCCGTAAGCCTATTTGCCTTCGTAGCACTGCTATTTGCGCAGTTCGCGGTGTCGGCTTACGCCTGTCCGATGTTGACACAGGGCTCCGGTAGTCAGAATGCGGCCGTGAGCAATTCTGTGTCGTCGGCTGACGAGCCAGACGCGGCACAACCCGGTCTTTGCCAGGCACATTGCGAGGACGGACAACAAAACGTCAACGATTCCGCGCCGACTTTGGCGTCAGTAGATTTCGCTCCTGCGTTTGTTGTCTATCTTCAATTGGTCGATCTGCCATCCCAGCTGACCACCACGCTTTTCCCCTCTTTGCTGCACGCCACCTCCCCGCCTATTCCTATCCGGAACTGCTGCTTCCGTATCTGATCGTCTACCTCCGTTGATCGCCTGACTCCGTCGGAGTCCGGCCTTTGTCGTTTGTCGTCTGGAGGTAGCATGCATTCTCAATTTTTTCGAATTACGGTGGCATTGTTCGCCACCGCGGCGAGCATTGGTCACGCCGAACCGTCACTGTCCCTCGCCGAGGCTCAACGGCTGGCCGCCAAAGATGCGCCGCAGGTGGAGGCACAGGCGGCGGCAGTCCGCGCCGCTCAGCAAGCCACCATCAGCGCTGCTGAGCAATCCGACCCCAAGCTCATTGTCGGTATAGACAATCTGCCTATCGATACCGCTGATCGATTCAGTCTCACGCGCGACTTCATGACCATGCGCAAGGTCGGCGTCATGCAGGACTTCATCCGCTCGGAAAAGCTTCAGCTACGTGGCGATCGCGCCAACGCCGAAATGCGCAAAGAAGTTGCCATGCTGTCGCTCGCTAAGGTAAACCTGCGGCGCGACGTGGCTCTAGCGTGGATCGATCGCTTTTTCGCCGAGCGCCAACTTGACTTGCTGAAGGAGCTCGCAAGCGAAGGCAAGCTGCAGATCAGCGCTGCAAATGCCGCACTCGCAGGGGGCAAGGGACAGGCCACGGATCCATTTGCTGCACGTCTCACCGTCGCGCAACTGACTGATCGGATCATCGATAGCGAACGCCTGATTGCGCGTGCCCAAGCTAATCTTGTGCGGTGGCTTGGACCAGCCGCGAAGCAGCCGTTGGACGTGGCCCCAGCGTTCGACCAGCTTGAACATCGCCATCAAGACCTCATCGGCAACCTCGACAATCACCCGCATCTCGCGATGTACGCGCCGATGCAAGCGATGGCCGAGAGCGAGATGAAGCTTGCAAGAGCAGCTAAGCATCCTGATTGGAGCCTCGAGGTCTCCTACGCGCAACGCGGTCCCGCGTTCTCTAACATGTTGTCCGTCGGCGTCCGCATTGACCTGCCCATATTCCAAAGTCGCCGTCAGGATCCGGCGATCGCGTCCAAAGCGGCGTTGGTCGAGCAAGTCCGCGCCCAAGCCGAAGACGCCAAGCGCATGTACGCCGCCGAGATCGAAGCGTTAGTGGCCGACTGGGATGCCGCCAAGCGACGTGTGCAGCGGTATACCGCTGAATTGCTACCGCTGGCCCATGAGCGGACCGACGTGGCGCTCGCCGCCTATCGCGGCGGAAAGGCCGATCTCCTATCGGTATTGGACGCCCGCAAGGTCGAGATCGACACCCGCCTCAATCATCTTCAAGCCCAAGGCGATCTGGCACGGGCCTGGGCCAATCTCAATTTTGTTTTGCCGGACGCAAAGGATCAAAAATGAACAAGAAGATTGTTATCGCTCTCGCGGCGACAGGTTTGTTGGGCGTGGGTATTAGCGGTGGCTACTGGTTCGCCATGCACCGGATGATGGCAAGCCCGACCGCGCCCGCAGAGGCGCCGCTGGCCGGCACCGCATCGACGGAAAAGAAGCCTCTCTACTACTACGACCCGATGTATCCGCAGCAGAAGTTCGACAAACCCGGCAAGTCGCCATTTATGGACATGATGTTGGTGCCGGTGTTCGGCGACGATGGCGACGACACGGGCTCAGTCAAGATCAGTTCACGCATCGTACAAAACTTGGGCATCCGTACCGCGGAGGTCACACAAGGTTCGCTCGACAAGAAAATACAAATCGTCGGCGCAGTGGCGTTCGATGAGCGCGCCGTCGCCGTGGTGCAGGCGCGTGTCAATGGCTACATTGAAAAGCTCTATGTGCGCGCGCCACTCGACCCTGTGACCAAGGGCCAATCCCTTGTAGAAATTCTGGCGCCCGACTGGGTCGCCGCCCAGGAAGAATACCTCGCGCTTAAGAAGAGTCCGCAAGCCAACGACGTCCTGCGTCAGGCAGCACGTCAGCGCCTGATCCTGTTAGGGATGACGGAAGCAACCGTTTCCGCGATCGAGACCGATGGCAAGACTCGGCCGCGCATCACGCTGGTGGCTCCTGTCGGCGGCGTCGTTGGCGAACTCTTGGTGCGCGAAGGCATGACGGTGATGCCGGGATCGATGCTGTTTCGCCTCAATGGCCTCGCGACAGTCTGGATCAACGCGGACGTCCCCGAAACGCAAGCGGCGTGGTTAAAGCCCGGCAGCACCATTGAGGCGACCGTGCCGGCCTATCCCGGCGAAGTATTCAAGGGCCGCGTTGCCGCATTGCTACCTGATGTCAACGCGAGCACCCGGACACTGAGGGCCCGAATCGAAGTCGCCAACCCGAGTGGACGACTGGCACCAGGCATGTTTGCCACGGTTGCTGTGGCCGCTTTACCCAAGCAGGAAGTCTTGCTGGTGCCCAGCGAGGCGGTCATCCAGACCGGCAAACGTAGCGTGGTCATTGCTGCCGACAGCGGCGTGGATGGCAAGCAGCAGTTCGCACCCGTCGATGTCGAAATCGGTTCAGAGGCCAACGGCATGACCGAAATCAAAACCGGTTTACAGAAAGGCATGAAGGTGGTGCTGTC
>JAEUNB010000056.1 GCA_016790625.1 Betaproteobacteria bacterium
ATTCCCCCGTCACCGTCAACAGTTTCAGCTTGAATCTCCACCCATGTGTCTTTTCCGCAACATTGGCGGGCATAAAGTTATACTGCGGGTATCAATTTGTTGTTTTTGGGATGTAGCTCTGCAAAGAAGGCAGCTTGCGACGGATTTCTTCGGTAATCGCCCGGGAGTCCTCTGACGTGGTAACCACCGTTGGCGTCACCAGTAAGACCAATTCCGTTCGCCGCTTGTTGTAGCTCTGGGAACCGAACAGCCCTCCAATCAAAGGAATCTTTGAAATCAACGGCACTCCCGAGGAGCCGATGCCATCAATTTCCTGGATCAGCCCCGCGAGCACCATGGTTTCCCCGGACCCGACGGTGACTACCGTGGTCGCCTTGCGCGTGTTGATGGTCGGATTGGCTGTGCCTGAGTCGGTGGTTGGAGAACTGACCTCCTGATTCACATCCAAAGTCACACGCCCGCCTGCGTTAATCCGCGGCGTTACAGACAGAATAACGCCGGTCGAAAGATACTGTCGAGTCGTAACCACATTGCCGCCGGTGCCCGTGCCCGTGGACGAACCCGTATCTACCGAGATTTGCTGCCCGACGTTTATGGACGCTTTTTCGTTATCCAGCACCATCACGCGCGGCGTTGATATAACCTTGGACCGGCCATCACTACCGAGCGCTTGAAGAACCGCTCGAATGTCAGTGCCCGCCACATTGATGAGTTGAAGGCCGGGAGTCGCGGTAACTGCCGCCAGTGGTACCTTGCCCGCAAGGTCAGGCAGTGCCGGTAACACGGGAGAAAGTGAGCCCCCGGTGGGATTGCGCAACGCTCCGACTGTATTGTTGCGCGCGTTGATAAACCATTCAATACCAAACTTCAGATCATCGGTCAGCACCACCTCCGCCACCAGAACTTCAACCGATACCTGGCGACGTGGCACGTCGAGCTGACGCAGCGCCGTTAGTATCGTCTCGTAGTCAGAAGGGGACGCCAGAATCAGCAGTGAATTGTTGTCGTTATCGGCGATGATGCGCACATCCTTGGAAACCGATACGCCGCTGCTGGCGAATGAAATCAGCGACTGCAAGGCCGATTGTGCCGGAGTCACCGGTGGCTGCCCCGGTTGGCCGGTCGTGGCCTGCGGCGTAGTGCCAATTTGCGCTGGCCGCTGACCCGGCGCCAAGGTTGGCGAACCGGACCCACCCTGCTTGTTGCCATAGATCTCACTCAGCAATTGGGCCAACTTTTCAGCCTTGCCGTGCTGCACGGAATAGACATTCAGCCTCAATCCCCCGGCACCCCCGCCACTCTTGTCGAGCCGGTCTATCCATTTCTTTGCCTCGTCCAAATAACGGGGCTGCGTGGTAACCACCAGCAAACCGTTCATGCGCTCGATCGGGATGATGCGCACAATTCCCGCCAGCGGGCTCTGCGCCGCTGTGCCAAAAATACGATCCAAGTCCGCCGACAGGGCTTTCACGTCCGTTGACATCTGGAACAAGCCCACCGAGTAGCCCGCCAGAAAATCGACGTCAAACAGGTCGATGATCTCGAGAAGATGCTTTAGCTCACGCTGCGTGCCGGACAGGATGATGAGATTGCGGACCGCATCCAGCTGCAGGGTGCTGGGATCGGTTGCGTAGGGTGTCAGTATCCGCACCATGTCCGCCGCGCCGACATACTTGAGCTGAACAATTTGCACCGAGAACCCCGGCGGTAATGCCGAGGGCAACACACCAACCTGCGGCGTAACCGAACCCTTGATGCCCTTTACCGCCGGCATCACCTTGTACAGCCCCTCCTCACGCAGCATGATTTGTCCGTTCTGCCGCAACAGCATTTCCAGAATCGGGATGAGGTCTTTTTTCGATACTGCCTTGGACAAACGAATGGTTACGGTCCCGGTTGTCGCCGGGTCGATCGTCACGGACTCCCTGAGATTGTCGACCATGATCGATTGAATGACCGCACGGATGTCGGCCGCCTCGAAGTTAAGCCAGAAGTCTTCGGGTCCCGATGCCGGTGCAACCGTCGGCGGAGTTTGTTTGACGAACGTACCCGTACCGGAATGAAGCAGCGCTTCTTTGGCACCGGCGCCGCCATCGGGCACTGGCGTGTTTGCTTGATTTGGCAGCGGGGCCATCATCCGCTTCGGACCGGGCGTCAATACACTCGCGCCAGTCGCCGCCGGGGCCGCGGTTTCTTTCATGGGAGTGACAAGCGCACATCCGCCGGCAGTCAGCATTGCCGCCAGCGCAAGTGTGCCAGCCTGGTAATTGTTGGTCCGCATCACGATTTCCGTCCGATCATTTGATTTCTTTGCACACGGTTTTGACTTTTCATTTTCACTGTTGCGGCACGCTCTGGAATCGACGACGGCGCTGAGCCGCCGCCTCCGCAGCAGCCGGGGCTGGATTGGCCTGCTGAGGGGCTGGTTGAGGTGCCGCACCGGCACTGCCGCCCCTTAAGAGTGGCGGATCCCCAGGAATGGGGCGGGAAGTACCGAAACCGGGAGGTAGTCCGGGCAACATTGTGCTGACGGGCGGCGTTGCCGCTTGCGCAGGCTGCCCCGGGGTCTGGGCGGCCGCAACAGACGGCGGGGCCGCCGGCGCAGGTGGACGCGGCGGTGAGGGGGCGGTTCGCAGCGTGAGCTCTTCCGTTTCCTCACCTTGCTTCAACACCACCCGCCGCTCCTCGACGATATCGACCGTGATGCCGTTGATCTCTTTGCCTTTTGCAAGATAGTGCGTCTTGCCGCTGGCGGTTTCCAGCAGGAAAACGGTGCTGCGCTCCGCATTGACCGACGTTCCCGTGAGCTTGAATTGCCCTTTTTTCATCACCGGCACGCTGGCCGGTCCCGCAGACGGCGGGCGGCGAGTCGGCGAGAACAACGGACGCTCAGCCGACTCCTTGAACCCGGTATCCAACGACTGAAGGGAAAAGGAGGGTAATACCGCCACCATCTCAGCCCCTTTGGCACCACCGGCCGCAGTCGGGGCTGGCGGACGGATAGCCCGGCCCCAATCGGTCTCAAAACCGATCACGCCGGCGACGACAACCGCACTGCCCGCAAGCAGCGCGGTCAATCCATACCGTTGCCAAAAAACCTTGAGTTCGGTGCTCATGACTTTCCACCCGCTGGTCGTGCTGCGGCATTTGCACTATCCGGCGACACTTGAGCGATTGCGGACACGTCCATTTGCACGAACAATTCCGGCTCCGGGACACCCGGTTGCTGTCTGAACCCGAACGGCACGCCCGACCGCACAATCAGGTTATCGACGAACAGATACGGCTCGCGGGTTTCCAAGGCATGAAGCAAACGCCGCAGGTTAATCGTGCTGACGCTGATCTGGAAGTTTGCGCTGACGGTCCGATAGCCGCCATCATCCTTGTTCGGGCTGGCGGTTGCCACATTCTGGCGTCCCCCCGCCGATTCGACGACCTGTTTTACCTGATCCTGCAATTCTGCGGACGCGAGCGCCGCAGTGGTGCCTTTCAGGAACAATTTACGTACATCCTTGGCCTTAAGCGCATCAAGCGAGCGAATCATGTCAGGGCGCTGCGCGTTGAATGCCGTTTGCGCCTTCAGCTGGCGCGTCATTCTCGCCAAATGCTGGTCATAGTGACGATGCAACAGCACCGCAGGCACCGCAACCACCGCTATCACGATGGCCACCAACAGCAGCAATATTGCCACCGCCAGGATACGCCGCTCCCGTGGGTTGGCAGGAAGCCACGAACGGCTGGAGGTCTGGCTCATGGCTGCTTCCTTGGCGCAGCCGGCGCAGGCACGGGATCGTTCCCACCCTGCGGCTTACCGGGCGTTTGGGCCGGAGGGGGTGCATCAACACGCGGCACCGGCTGTGGTGGTAGGCCACCGGACTTGCCTGCGGCCTCGGCGGGTACGGATGCCTGGGCCGTAACCGGTACCGGCGCCGGGGCGGCCGGGGTAGCAGGTGCAGTCGGCGCAGGAAGCAAGGCAACCTCGGCCGCAACCGCTGCCGGCAACGGCTTGGGCTTCAGTTCGGTTGCGATGTGGTACCACTCATTGGTTCCCTGGCTGCCGCGACGGGTATTGGATTTTTGCGAAGCATTCTGGAACATGGGCGATTGCTCCAGCGCCTCAATTACCTTCGACGCCGCCTGCGCTTCGCCGATCAAGGTCACCTCGCGCGTTTTGCCGAGCAGCTTCAGATCGAAGTTCTGTACCACGGTGGTGTCGGGCGAAATACGGGTCAACTCCTCGATCACCGCCAATGTCGGATGTGCACCCTGCTTCTTGCCGGTGACATAGTTGTATTCGTTGGCAAGTTTGGTGTATTCCTCGAACAGGCGCTGGTTTTGCTGGAACTCCGCGCTGGTCTTTTCCACCACGGGAATGAGTGCAATCACCGCCTCTCGCTTCTGCCAGATGGGCAGCAGCGTTGCCAGCAGGCCGAGCAACACTATCGCGCCCATCAGCGCCAGATTTATGCGCAGCAGATTGCCCCATTTTCTCGGCGGCTTTTCGTGCGCCGGCAACAAGTCGATCGTTGCATTCACACCTTCCTCGGCGACGACGCCAATGGCCTCGACGGATAGGCCTGCCGCCCGCAAGGCGCCGAGCATGCCGTCGATCATGGTACGTGCGACGACAGCCAGCAGTACTTCGATTGTCTCCCGCTGTGAATCGCGACCAATCACACGAACATCGTAATAGACCTGGCTGGCAATAAACGGGGTATGACGATCCAGCTCGAAGCCCATTACCTCCCGCAGATTTTCCTCTGTCGCGGCCGGCAGCGTGATCGTTTTGGTCAACACCTGCGACGCGTCGAGAAGCACGCGTACATGCCCCCCACCCTTCGCAATCAGTTCCCGGATTGACGGATGGCCTGCCGCCGACGCCGCAGGGACGGTGGCATAGGCGACGCGCTTGCCCGCATCGGATTTGAGCAGGGAAAACTCGTTTGTATTGACCAGCACATCGATGATGGCGACATCGCCCACCAGCCAGCTCATCAATCTGGCGGGTATCAGCGAACGCAATTCCCCGGTCCACCAACTCAAGAGGTTGGGCGGGCTGGTTGCGGCCCGCGGATCAGTACCCGCGCTTGGAATAGTTGCCTCAGTCATGCTTGCTCAGATTGGTAAATTCTCGACTCAACTATTGGCCGGTTTGTTGGCGGCGTTATTTGCCGCAGGATCAGGAAACGTTGTGGGGGTTGCAGACACGGTTCCCTCCTGCCAGCGCAGGAAGGTATAGGAACGCTTGGGCGAGGGCAAGCGCATCACGACAGCCTCGCGAATGAAGGAGCTGCCGTCCTCACTGCTCGCTTCGACCCGGATGCGCAATATTCCGTTCCCCCCGCTGGCATAAATGGCGGCCGGTGCAAACACCGGCACCGGCAATTTGTTCGCACGCGCTTGTTCACGCTGCTGGATGTACTCCTCAATCTGCGCCTCGGTGACGTTGGGAATTGCCCGCAATACCTCGCGCGAGGCAATCTGCGAGTTGATTCCGCCCTGGCGTGAATAAATCGTGATCAATGGCGCCAGCCGCTGGTATAGCTCCGGCGTCATACCCATCACCAGTTGCAATTCTTCTATCGACTGGAACGGCGCGTTTGCCGGCTTGATCGCCAGCCCCTTTTCTGCGTAATCCGCTTCCTCCGCCCCGCGCAAACGCTTCAATGAGTCCGGGTCGCGCCAGTCCAGAATTGCGTCCATCAGCGCGCCCGCTTCTTCTTCGCTCAACCCCTGCGACCGAAACAGGCCGCGTATCAGCACTTCGTTGCCAACATTGATGTCGATTTTAGCAGACTCATCCAGCAGGCTGATCTGCATCGGGATGCCCTGGAACTCCCATGTTTGCGGTACGCCGTAGATATTCCAGCGATCGGGAATCTGCAGCGGCTTCATCATTTCCAGGATCGCGCGCTGCACGCCGGCTGTCGCCGCAGCGTCTAACTTGGCGCGAGACACGCTGTTACCAACGATATTGATCTCGGTGCGCATAGCCTGGATGAACGACGAGGCGATCAGTGTCAGCAGGGTCATGATCCACAACACAATGATCAGCGCGATGCCCTGCTGCGCAAAGCATCCAGATTGCTTGTTTACGCTTGCGCTCATGCCCGCCGCGCTCCGCATTGCCGCTGGAAGGCATTGTCATAGCAGCCCGCTTCTTCGCCCATGCGGAGTGCCACGATGAGATCGGGTACATCACGCCCACTATCAACCTTCACAACAATCTTGACCAGCAGCGGCATGCGCAGCGGATTGGTCCATTCGTTGACCCATTTCGGTTCGACCGCTTCGTTTTCCGCGCCGAAGTAGGAAAGTTCCACCTCCTTCACCCCGGCAATGAGACGTGTCGGCTTGGCGCCATCCAACGTGGTCCAGTCCTTGGCATGCAGGTCGAACACATCCCGCTTCAGGAACAAAGATCGGCGCGCTGTGGTGCTGTC
>JAEUNB010000068.1 GCA_016790625.1 Betaproteobacteria bacterium
GTGATCATCTTCGCAGCGGTCCAGCCCAACACTGCGGCACCGATGACGATGATGAACGGATAGCGTTCGATCCACTTCAGCACCAGCGTGCTGCCCAGCATAACGATGGGTATGCTGATCAGGAGACCAATCACCACCAGCAGGAAGCTGCCATGTGCGGCGCCGGCAACGGCCAGCACGTTGTCCACGCCCATCACCGCGTCGGCGATGACGATGGTTTTGATCGCCTGGCGGAAACTGGCGGCGGGCGCGATGTTGTCGTGCGCGTCGTTGTCTTCTTCCATCAAGTGATAGGCAATCCAGATCAGTGTGATCCCGCCCATCAGGAGGAAGCCGGGGATCTTGAGCAGCCACACCACCGCAAGCGTAAGGACGGCGCGTACCACCACGGCACCAACCGCACCCCACATCACGGCTTTCTTTTGCATTTCCGGCGGCAGCTTGCGGGCGGCCAGGCCGATGACGATGGCGTTATCTCCGGCCAGCACCAGGTCGATAACGACGATGGCGGCGAGTGCCGAGAGGAATTGAAGCGAGAAAATATCCATGTGAATCCCCTTGATTGGTAAGCAATAAAAAAAGCCCTTGCCGTACATGGACAAGGGCTCGCGCCTACGCAAAAGAAACCCTTGACCTGACGGTCAAGGTCTTGCTCGTACGGCACCAAATCTGCCGCACCTGCGGGACCGGGGAAAATTCCCGTATTGACGGCCTCGCAGTGCTCGGTCCGACAAACGGACTTCGCGGAGCTACTCCCCTTGGACTAGAATGAATTTTAACACAGGCGTTCGATTGCATTTGCCTCATCGGACGCGGGCAAATCGGCTCCCGGAAATCTGGCGACAACACGAAAGAAACCGTAGATGAATTCTCGTTTGATGCGTTCGGCCCCGATCTCGCTTGCGGGCGCTGCCCTTGTGGTGCTCGCGATGCTGCCGCTCGCGGGTATGGCACAGGTGCCGGCCAACGCAGACGCCGGGGTGGGAGCAGGTTCCGATGCAAAAGGCGAGCCGTGGACGGCAACTACAATCTACGAATATTACGGTGCGAGAGACCGCGAACCTGCCAAGCGTGAACGGAAGCAAACCATGATCTGCGCCGTCCCCGGAAAATTCGATTCGTCAAACGCGGCGAACGCGGAGTTGCCGCCAGAGTACAAGAACAATTGCTGGGTTAACGATAAACGGGTCGAGATGACGCGGCAGCAGATCAAGTACATGTGCCGGGATGGCACGACTTTGGAAGCCGTTACGCGGCGCGAAAGCGATAGCTCGTTCGGCAGTCAGATCGTTGCCAATGTGCCCAAGCA
Source organism: Betaproteobacteria bacterium (assembly GCA_016790625.1). GTDB lineage: Bacteria > Pseudomonadota > Gammaproteobacteria > Burkholderiales > Usitatibacteraceae > UKL13-2. Next base: position 1,310 of record JAEUNB010000068.1, read on the forward strand.
GGGCGCGGTTTCCATCACGCGCAGTTTCCGCCGCGCGCCGGGAACCTGCGATCTGAGCAAGGCATTGCCGGAAGTGCCAGCGCCATCGCCGGTGCCCGAAACACCCCCGAAAAAGTAAACACGCAACAAAAACTCCAGCATTGGCACGGTTTCCCAGGTGTTTTTGCCCGGAAAGCCGCGCCAATGCTGGAGTTTGGTTTGTTGCGTCGTGGGTTAGGCTGAGGCTGGTGCTTTTTCCAGCGCTTCTGCCAACGAATGGCGCCGGTCTTTCAGCGCCTGAGGCAAACCGTGCGACAACTTGGTCAGCAGTTCGTCGTGCAGCTTTAATTCCTGCTGCCACTGCGAGGTATCGACAGCGGTGATCGCGTTGTAGATTTCGGCGCTGAACGCTGAGCCGTTCCAGTCGAGATTGTCGTAGCCCGGAATATTGCCCAGCGCGGTTTGCGCAGCCAATGCCTTGCCTTCGACGCGTTCGATGATCCATTTCAGCACGCGCATATTGTCGCCAAATCCGGGCCAGACGAATTTGCCCTGGTCGTTCTTGCGGAACCAGTTGACGCAATACAGCTTGGGCGCACCGTTGCCTGCCTTGGCGCCGACGTTGATCCAATGGCCGAAATAGTCGGCCATGTTGTAGCCGCAGAACGCAATCATCGCGAACGGATCGCGCCGCACTACGCCGATTTGTCCGGTGATGGCGGCGGTGGTTTCCGAGCCCAGCGTCGCTGCCATGTAGACGCCTTCATTCCAGCTGTTGGCTTCGGTCACCAGCGGCACGGTGGAAGAGCGGCGCCCACCGAAAATGACGGCCGACAGCGGCACGCCTTCCGGGTTATCCCATTCCGGATCCAGCGACGGACACTGCGTGGCGGCCACCGTGAAACGCGCATTGGCGTGCGCGGCAACGCGGCCGCAATCCGGCGTCCACGCATTGCCCTGCCAGTCGGTCAGGTTCGCGGGTGCATCCTTGGTCATGCCTTCCCACCACACATCGCCTTCAGGCGTCAGCGCGACGTTGGTGAAGATGGTGTTGGCGCGAATCGAATCCATGCAGTTCGGATTGGTTTCGTACGAGGTGCCGGGCGCTACGCCGAAGAAGCCGGCTTCCGGGTTGATCGCGTACATGCGGCCATCCTTGCCGGGTTTGATCCACGCGATGTCGTCGCCGACGGTGGTGACTTCCCAACCCTGTTGCTTGAACGATTCCGGCGGGATCAGCATGGCGAAATTGGTTTTGCCACCGGCAGAGGGGAACGCCGCCGTGACGTAATGTTTTTTGCCTTCCGGCGTTTTCACGCCGAGGATGAGCATGTGTTCGGCCAGCCAGCCCTGCTGCTTGCCCATTACCGATGCGATGCGCAGCGCGAAACATTTTTTCCCGAGCAGCGCGTTGCCGCCATAACCGGAACCGAACGACCAGATTTCATGCGTTTCGGGGAAATGCACGATGTATTTGTGGTCCTTGTTGCAGGGCCACGACACATCTTTCTCGCCCGCAGCCAGCGGTGCGCCGACCGAATGCAGTGCCGGCACAAAGGCGCCGTCCGTTCCCAGAACATCCAGCACTTTGCGGCCCATTCGCGTCATCAGCTTCATGTTGACCGCGACGTACGGCGAATCGGACAGCTCCACGCCGATGTGCGCGATATGCGAACCCAGCGGGCCCATACTGAATGGCACTACATACATGGTGCGGCCCTGCATGCAGCCATCAAACAGGCCGCGCAGCGTCGCCTTCATTTCAGCAGGCGCCACCCAGTTATTGGTGGGGCCGGCGTCTTCCTTTTTTTCCGAGCAGATGTAGGTGCGGTCTTCCACGCGGGCCACGTCGGAAGGATCGGACAGCGCCAGATAGGAATTGGGGCGCAGCTTTTCGTTGAGCTTTTTGAAGGTGCCGGCGGCGACCAGTTCGCCGCAGAGGCGGTCGTATTCTTCATCGGAGCCATCGCACCAGTAGATGCGGGCGGGCTTGGTCAGCGCGGCAACTTCTTCCACCCATGCCAGCAGTTTGGGGTGTCGGGTGGGGGCATCGTTCAAATGAACGGGTTTGGCTTGGGCGTGCATACCAAGGTCTCCAGAGAGCGGATAAGCGATTTACTGGGAAACAAGATCTGCGTCGCGTTTTCCCGATTGAATAACCGGGGATTATCCCATAATGACCCTATTCAAGAAACGGTCAAATTAGTCTGATAGCGGTTGCAGGCCTTGTGTGCAAAGGTGGTGAATTGCCGTTGCCGCGCCGCAATACCGCTATCGATCAGGGACTTGGCGCACCTTTCGGCTGCTGGCCGTAGGTCGCAAATTTGTCCAGAACCGTCGCCATTTCGGCATCGGACAAGAGCGCCGGCTCGCCGATCTGCAGCGCCTGCCAGTACATGCGCGCCAGCGATTCCACCTCCACCGCCAGCGCCAGCGCTTTTTCCAGCGTAGGTCCACAGGCAATCATGCCGTGATGCGAAAGCAGGCAGGCCTTGCGGTCCTGCAACGCGGCGAGCGCATGGTTCGACAATTCCTGTGTCCCGAACGTGGCGTAAGGCGCACAGCGAATGTCTTTGCCACCGGCAGCCGCCACCATGTAGTGAAACGGCGGAATCGCGCGATCCATGCAGGCCAGCGTGGTGCAGTACGCGGCATGGGTGTGGACGATGGCGCCAACATCGGATCGCGCCGCATAAATATCGCGATGGAAACGCCATTCGGAGGAAGGCAGCACCTCGCCTTCGTGGGTGCCGTCCATGCGCATCGCAACGATTT
>JAEUNB010000097.1 GCA_016790625.1 Betaproteobacteria bacterium
CAATGCGGTGTATCCAGGTATCCAGTTCGGCAGTGCCGCGAAATTGTTCGCGCTGTCCCCAGGCTTTCAGCAACGCATCCTGCACCGCATCCTCGGCCAGCGCCTCGTCTCGGGTAATGCGAAGGCAGGCGTTGTACCAGCGGCCGCTCTTGCTGTTGAGGAGGGAATGGAACTCGTCAAGATTCGGCCGGGACTGGAGAAAAGCGAACATGCCACCTTAGACGGATGCGGGATGCAAAAGGTTAGCATGAGGTAAAACTCCAGCACTGGAGCGGCGTCTGGAGCATTTTTGGCCGGGAAGCCGCTCCAGCGCCGGAGTTTGTCATTCAGGGGAATCTTGACCTCCCCCACGCAGGCGGGGGCCCAAGCTTGCTTGCATGCGTGGCAATGAACCTGGTGCCTCGCCTACGCGGCACAGAACTTGGGTCCCCGCCTACGCGGGGACGGGGACTCCATTGACTTGAATAGGCTCGACAAAGGGCGTGTCGTCGTTTGTCCGACGAGCTTTACCGCCGCGCGCCTATACAGGCGGTTGCGTGGCTGGCAGAAGATTGTGTCGTGAACAGCAGCATCTCACTCACCCATAAAACATTCAGGAGCAAACAATGAAAAAGCTTTCCCTCGCATTGGCCGCCTTGCTTAGCGTTGCCGTCGTTTCCGGTTGCAACACGATTCAGGGCGTTGGCAAGGATGTTGAACGCGCCGGCGAGAAGGTGCAGGACGCCGCGCAGAAGAACAAATAGTTTTTCCCCACCGGCGTCCGCCGGTTCATGTAGTCCCCTGTAGTGCGAGTAAGAGGTTGGGCCGTACATCTTCGGATGTGCGGCCAATTTTTTGGTTGACGAAACCGGGGGCAAAAAAAATAGCGGATCTTTCGATCCACTATTTTTTATGCCTTCGGCGTGACTACTTGCCGTACGTGGCCTTGGCGTCCCGGATGCAGGAATCCTTGGCTGCGCCGCTGAAGGTGTCGCATTTCTCCACGGCAACCCTGTAGTCGGCGGTACGCTTGGCCTCGCCCGCATCGGCAAAGGCATCGATCGACTTGTTCGAGGCCTTGGCGTCGGCCAGGACGCGCACTTCGGCCGCTTTCGCTTCCTTCACACAGACGTCCTTGTCGTTGCCGGCGAGTGCGTCGCACCTGGCCTTGGCGACTTCGTAGTCGGCCTTGGCAATTTTCTTCTGGCCGTCGAACACCGATGCCGGCGTGCCCTTGTATCCGGCGTCGGCCTTGGCGATCAGGCGCACATATTCGGCTTTGGCGTCGGCCTTGCAGACGTCCCTGGCGTTTCCGGCCAGGCTGTCGCAGCCTGCCTTGGCGCTTTTGTAGCTGGCGTCGGCAGAGGCGATTGCCGCTTTGTGTTCGTCCTTGGTAATGGCGGCCGTGGCCGTCAGGGTCATGCTGCAACAGGTGGCGGCAATGGCCGCACAGATCAGTTTACGGTTCATGATGGTTCCTTTGTCGAATGAGATTCGCTGAAGTGAGCGCTATGGTTTGCCGGCTGCCGCGCACCGGGTGCGCGGCACATTGCCGGCTATCGATCAGTGCTTCGACGGGCGCTCGGGCTTGGACGGCGGAAAGTTGCTGGCCCAGCGGTCCAGTTCTTCCTCGGCGCGTTCCTTGGTGTAACCGTACTGCTCCTGGATCTTGCCGGCCAGCTGGTCGCGCTTGCCGGCGATCACATCGAGCTGATCGTCGGTGAGCTTGCCCCATTGTTCCTTGACCTTGCCCTTCAGTTGTTTCCAGTTACCTTCGATTTGATCCCAGTTCATGGTGGTTCCTTTCAAAGTTTGGGCTTATCGCCCGGGTGATGCAGCCGCGTGGGTTCAAGACTTAAGCGGCCACAAATTCGATTCGGCTTCGGTTTATCGTGCTTCGGTTAATCGTCCTTTGGGTGATCGTCACATCGCGCAGCAAGATCGATTTCATCGAGTAGCAACGTATGGCGTTGAGGCAGGCAGATCAGCGCGAATGCCGAGGTTGCGATTCCTGCCTGAAGTACGACGGCTGCAATCTTTCCAGCCGCCGATAGATGCGGCATCACGTTCATCGCAAAGCCGTACAGGATCGCGATGAGCGCAACACCGGTGAGAGTCCGCGCCAGCCGCCGCACATGGTTCGATTCGCCCGCATGTGATTGCGTGGCAAGTGATGGCTGGTGCCGTGAAATTTGTTGTGTTGAACTCATGCTGCCATGTTAGGCAGCGGCATGATTCGGGCACATCGGACGGCGTGCGCTATTGGCGTAGGACGTGTGACCACGGCCCTTGTCGGACGCGCTGTTTGACGTCCGTGTTGGCCCGGCGGGATAGCCCGGGCGGGTGGAATATCAGGAGGCTGTGATTGGCAGTGTGGCCACCAGCGTGGTGCCGCGGCCGGGAACGCCGTCGATGGCGAAGGTGCCATTGAGTGCGCCGATGCGTTCGCGCATGCCGGTGATGCCGTGCGACGTGATGTTGTGCTGGACATTGCTGTCCATGCCGACGCCATCGTCGGCGATGGTGAGCCGCCAGTTGCTGCCGCTGCGCTGCAGGGAAATATCTATCCGCCTGGCCTTGGCGTATTTGAGGACATTGGTCAGCGCTTCCTGCGTCACGCGATAGAGCGCGATGGTTTGTTCCGGTGAAAGCTCGATGTCTTCATCCGGCACTTGCAGGTGACAGGGGCAGCCGGTGCGCTCCGCGAACTGCTCGCATTGCCAGCGTAGCGCCGCCGCCAGCCCCATATTGTCCAGCAGCGTAGGGCGCAAGTCCTCAATCATCTTGCGGGTGAACTTGATCGCGCTATCCAGCGATTCGCTGGCGCGCTTGAGCCTGTTGGCCGATTTTTCGTCGCCGGCCTTGGCCGCCGCATCGCGGCCCATCGCCAGGTCCATCTTGATGGCCGAGAGCGTGCCGCCCAGTTCGTCGTGCAGTTCGCTCGCCACCAGCCGCCGTTCGTCTTCCTGCATCCGCTGCAGGTGGACATAGAGTTCGCGTAGTTCTGCGGTCCGCCGTTTTACTTCTTCTTCCAGCCGGGTCTTGGCCTCGGCCTCCTGTTGCACGCGTTTTTCCTTTGATGCGAGGTCGCGCATCACGGTATAGGCACCAGCCAGCAGCAGCATGGCATTGATCAGCAGGATGGTGGCAAAGCCATAGCGCATGCCGAGCTGCATATCGGCACGCCGCCCAGCCCATTCCAGGCGCGATTTGTCCTCGTCGGCCAGAAAACTTTCAACCTTGCGCTCGAAGCTTTCCATCAGCCGCTTGCCATCGTCGGTGGAAACCGCCTCGCGTGCTTCATCGGTACGCCCCATCTGGTACAAGGCGATGACCTTGTTCAGCTCGACCAATTTGGCGAAGGCGATGGCGCGGATTTCCTTGACCAGTTGCTGCTGCACCGGGTTGTCGTTCAGTCGCGCTTCCAGGCCGTCGAGGCGGCGGATGATCTCGCCTTCGTTGTCGGTTAGCGGTTTGGCGTAAATCGGTTTGCCGGTGGTGAGGTAGCCACGCTGCGCGCTTTCGGCCTCGAACAGCAAGGTCTCCACGCGCTCGATCGCCGACATGGCTTCGCGCGACCTGACTGCCGCCAGACGGGCACCCTCCAGTTGATTGTTGGCCCAGTCGACAAAGAACAGGGCGCCCAGATTGACCAGCAACGCCATCGCCAGCACCACCAGGCCGCCTTTCGACAGCAGGCGAAGGTAGAGTTTTTCGAGGAAGAGTTTCGACATGTGATTGTTGTTGGCGTCAGGTGACGAAAGGGTCGCGGGACAAATACGCGGCGACCAGAGTAGCGCGGTTAGAGTATAGGTGCCGTCGCCGCCTGCGGGTGGCCGTATCGGTAGGGCGGCACCGGCAAACGTTGTCGGACAAAC
>JAEUNB010000106.1 GCA_016790625.1 Betaproteobacteria bacterium
TCGAGCGCCTGGGTGCGTTCATCCACCATCTGTTGCAGACGTACACCTTGAGCATTGAGTTGCGCGATGCGCGCACGATAAACCGCGAGACCGGCCAGGATGATCGCCAGCGCGCCCACCACACGAAACCAGATCGTCTCGTAGAAATGCGGTCGCTGCTCGATGGTCAGCGTAGAACCATCTTCACTCCAGGCGCCGCCTTCGCGCGACGTGATAACGCGGAATTCGTACTTGCCGGGCGCGACGTTGGTGTAAACCGCTTTTGCTTCACGCCCTGCTTCGACCCAGGCCGCGTCAAATCCTTTCAACTGGTAGCGATAGCGAACCTTTTCGGGGTCGGCCATGCTGAGGCCCACATAGGAAATTTCCACCCGATGCTTGCCCGGCGGAACCGCAATATAACGTTCAGCGCCGTACTCGACACGTTCGGTATCGATCAACACTTCCTTCACATGCACCGGCGGCGCGCGCAGGTCACGAGTCGCCTCACGCCCCGGTTCAGCAACGGCCACGCCCCGCGCGGTCGGGAACATCAAACGGCCGTCGCGCGTGCGCCAGCCAGCCGGCTGCGATGCACCATTGCACTGTGCGGTGGTCATACCTTCGGAGCGGCCGTAAAAAGCCGGCTCAAGTTTGCTGCGCTTGCCGGTCAGCAGCTCATCCAGTTGCGTTTTGCGGATCTTGACGATGCCGCGATTGCCGCAGCTCCAGACGTGTCCCGCCATATCGTCCAGAGAATGGAAATAGGCCTGGATCGGAATGCCCTCTTCCGGTTTGATCTGACGCAACTTCGCGCCGGCAGCAGCTACCCACATGCCGCTACCGGTGTTGACCCACAGGTGACCATCGGCATCGCTATTGATAGCCAGTACGCTGGCATCGATATCGAAGCCCTTGCTGGTCGCCATCTCCGCACCCGGCGCGATCATGCCCAGCCCACCGCGGGTGCCAACCCAGATGCGGCCGGCAGCATCTTCATGAATGGCGCTCACCTGCTCGTTCGGCAGACCCTCTTTCATTCGCAGCAATTTGGCCGGCGCATCCTGCTTCCATGACGCCTTCATCAATCCGCTGCCAGTGCCAATCCACAAGACGCCATCACGCGCCGGCAGAATCGCGCGCACCGGCGCGGCCGGCACGCCGAACTTTGCTGATAGCTGCTCAAAACGCTCGCCATTCAGGCGATGCAAGCCACCCGCATTGCTGCCCACCCAAAGATTGCCACTGCCGTCTTCTGCCAATGACAGGATGGCGCCGTTCAGCAGGCCGTGCTCGCGGCCATAGCGGCGCACATTGCTGCCGGTCATGGCAAACAATCCATCCGCAGTCGCGACCCAGATGCGACCCTTGCGATCCTCCAGCACGGCGCGGGCAAATTCTTCCGTCAGGCCCTTGCGCACGCCCCAAGTGGTGATGGTTGCATCGCGGAAGCGATTGATGCCGCTGTCGGTGCCGATCCACACGCTGCCTTCGCCGTCTTCGAAGATGTCGCGCACATAATTGTTGGTGAAGCCATCCGGCGTGCCGAAACGCTCGAAATTGTTGCCGACGAGGCGGTAGATGCCTTCAAGAGACCCAACCCACACGCCGCCATCGCGATCGGTCAGGATGCGGGTCAAGGCTTCGGTCGACAGGCCTTCGCGTTTACCGAAGCGTCGAACCGTGTTTCCTTCGCGCACGGCAATGCCCTGACCGTTGGTGGCAAACCAGAGATTCTTCTGCCGATCCTCGACCAATCCGGCAATGCTCGCCCCATCCAGCCACGTGCCGGTGGGATTGCGAACGAATTTGCCGTCGCGCAGCACCGCCAGTCCATTCGCCGTTCCGACCCACAGCTCGCCATTGGCCAGCACACGCAGCGCGCTGATGCTGTTGGCGGGGAGTCCGTCATCGACGGTAAAAAGTTTCGCTTCGCCATTGGCGATACGCACCAGGCCGGACGTGGCAACCGCCGCCCACAGCGCGCCACTGTTGTCTTCGGCCAGGTGATAG
>JAEUNB010000161.1 GCA_016790625.1 Betaproteobacteria bacterium
GCAACGATGCCATTGGCAATATGGCGATTGTTTTTGCGGCACTGGGTGTATTTGGCACCGGCAGCGGCTGGCCCGACTTTATCGTCGCGGCGATCATGGGCACGCTGGCGATTAGTGCGGCGGTGTCGGTGATCCGGCAAGCGCGCCAGGAACTGGCACCGCCGCAACTTGGTCACCATTCCCATTAGACATGCACGAGAACCCAATGCCGGCTCGCAACGGATCAACCGTGTGGGCGCTGCTCTTCGGCGCCTGGTTGGTCGCAGCCGTTGCCACACTGGGCGCTTTGTTTCTCGGTGAAGTCATGGGCCTGCCGATCTGCGTACTTTGCTGGTACCAGCGCATTTTCATGTTTCCGCTTGCGCTGATATTGCCGATCGGTTTGTTCCCCTGCGACAGAAAAATCGTTCGCTACGCGCTACCGCTGGCCGTGCCGGGATGGCTCATCGCGGTTTACCATCAGCTGCTGATTGCCGGTGTTATCCCGGAAGCGATCAAACCCTGTACCCAAGGCGTGCCGTGCAAGGAGCAGGCAATACAGTGGTTCGGATTCCTGACAATTCCAATTCTGTCGATCGCCGCGTTCTCAACCATCATCGCACTGCTGCTTGCGGCACATTTTCGAGGTTCCCGATGAGAAAGATTCTCTTCGTTGTCGTTCTGATAGCGCTGTTTTCTGCCTTCGTCATAGGCACCTTGCTCTATCACGCCAAGCCTGAAAGCAATGCCCCGATGGCGCCGCAAGTCAGTTCAGCCGCCTCGACCACCAATGCCACGCCACCGCTGCCGCAAGTCGATCGTACTGCGCTGGTGCGCATGCACTCGCCATCCCTGGGCAGGAACGACGCCCCCGTGGTCATCGTCGAATTTTTCGATCCCGCCTGCGAAGCGTGCAGGGCGTTCTATCCGGTGGTCAAGGAGATCATGGCGGCAAATCCCGACAAGATTCGGCTCGTTATACGGTACACGCCGCTGCACAAGGGCGCGGACAAGGTTGTGACGGTGCTGGAGGCGGCGAAGAAGCAGGGCAAGTTCTGGCCGGCATTGGAAGCATTGCTGGGCGCGCAAGCGGCATGGACACCCAACCATACCGCGCAAATCGACTTGGTCTGGAAGCACCTCGACGGATTGGGGCTCGATATGAACCAGTTGCGCGCGGATATGGCGGCGCCGGAGATCGCCAAGATAATTGCTCAGGATATGGAGGATGGCCGCACCCTGGGTATCAGTGGAACACCATCATTCTTCGTCAATGGTCAGCCGCTTACCGATTTCGGTTTTGACCAATTGAAAGAGCTGACCGGGAAGGCGCTGAAGGAAGCGCAGCGCAAGTAAAGGCGCATTGCGTAAGTTGTCCGCAGGCTAATTTGTGTCATGTCGGAGTCGAGCGGTCACCAAGTACCGGCGCCATTGCTTACATGAATGAGTTGCGTGGTTTTCCACGATGTTCGGCCGCCCGGAGTACACTTTCCGCCGTCACCGACGGAACCAAGGGGGCGAATCATGACGAAGACCTGTCGCGCGTTGTGCCTGCTATTTGGCTGCTTGCCGATGCTGTCCATCGCTCAATCGCTGCCTGCGCCCGCAGCCGAACCCTGGGCACCTGTCCAAATGTTTGTCGGCCAATGGAAGGGTACGGCAACCGGCCAGTCCGGCGAGGGCTTGGTGGTGCGTCAGTACGAGTTCACGCTCAACCAACGCTTCATTTACGAGAAGAACACCACCAATTATCCGCCGCAGGAGAAGAACAAGAAAGGTGAGGTGCACGATCACGTTTCGTACATCAGCTACGACAAGGTGCGAAAACTATTGGTGATGCGCCAATTTCATGTCGAAGGGTTCGTCAATCAGTACGCCTTGAACAAAGAAGCAAGCACCACAACCCGGCTGGTATTCGATAGCGAGAATTTCGAGAACTTCAGCAACAAATGGAAAGCGCGCGAGACCTACGATTTGCTGGGTGCGGATGAATTCACCGAGACGTTCGAGCTGGCCCCGCCGGATAAGCCGTTTCAGGTTTACAGCAAGAATCACTTCAAGCGGGTGGCGAAGTAGGCCAGCCTAGGGAATCAGAGGTTCCCTAGCTTTGAGTCCACGGTAGCCCGGCCTTGCGCCAGCCGCTATGCTGGCCGCGTTGATCGTGTGCGTCGAGCGTGCCTTCAAAGCCTTCAAGGATATTGAATGCACGATTGAAGCCCGCTTCGGTCGCGGTGGTGGCGGCTGCATGTGACCGCACTGCGCTACGGCAGAGGAATAGCACGATATCATCCTGGCCGCATTGCCGCTTCAACTCGGGCAGAAACTGTGGATTGAAATCGCCGCTGGGCCAGTACTTCCACTCGATCAATTTCGATCCCGGTACGCGTCCGACGAAATTCGTCTCGGCGGCGCTGCGCACGTCGACGATGATGGCGCCATGCGCGGTGGCAAGCCGGTGCGCTTCCTGCGGCGTCACTTCGCCGGCATAGGGCAGGTTTTTCGCGCGACCGCGTTCAGTGGCGGTGGCGAGGATTTCTTCGACTTCGGTGATGGGGGCGTTCATTTTCTTTGATCTTACGTGTCGTCCCCGTGAAAACGGGGACCTCTAACTATAGTTTCTTGATTACAGCGAAATTCAAAATTAGAGGTCCCCGCCTACGCGGGGACGACAACTTAACACCTTGGCAGTTCACTGTATAACCCGCAGCACACTCTTCACTGCGACGACAAAAGTGCTAAGCAACCTGCGTCCCGCGATCCGCTGCCAGAAACACCCGCGCTCGTCGCGGCCTGAAGTAAACCACATTGCCGGTCGCCATATTGAGATGATCGAAACGCTCGCGCGGCAACTCCACTTCCACCAGCGCACCATTGTCGCGCCGCGCCAGTTCCAGCCGCACCATGGCACCCAGCTTGGTGGTGTGGTTCAGCGTGGCGGCAACCGTATCGGGATCGGGGCCATTGGCGATGTCGATTTCGTGCGGCCGTACGTAGGCAGTCGCCGGCGCGTCGGCGACATCCAGATGCTCGGGCGCGTGAATTTCGCCGCTGCTGATGTGCGCGACACCGTTGTGTACCCGGCCTTCGAACAGGTTCACGTTGCCGATGAACTGGTAGACGAAGGGTGTCGCCGGATGGTCGTAGATTTCCTCCGGCGTGCCGACCTGCTCAATCCTGCCGTGATTGACCACCACCACGCGGTCTGCAACCTCTAGCGCTTCTTCCTGATCATGCGTGACGAACACGCTGGTGAGATTGATCTCGTCGTGCAGCCGGCGCAGCCAGCGGCGCAGTTCCTTGCGCACCTTGGCGTCCAGGGCGCCGAACGGTTCGTCCAGCAGCAGCACTTTAGGTTCGATGGCCAACGCGCGCGCGAGGGCGATGCGCTGGCGCTGGCCGCCTGAGAGTTGATGCGGATAGCGATCGGCCAGCCAGTCCAGTTGCACCAGTTTCAGCAGTTCCATCACACGGCGCTTGATTTCCGCTTCCGGTGGCCGTGTCGCGCGCGGACGCACACGTAAGCCGAACGCCACGTTTTCGAAAATCGACATATGGCGGAACAGCGCGTAATGCTGGAACACGAAGCCGACTTCACGCTCCTGCACGCGCGTGTCGGTCGTGTCTTCGCCGTTGAACAGGATGCGGCCCGAGTCGGGCTGCTCCAGCCCCGCGATGACGCGCAGCAGCGTGGTCTTGCCGGAGCCGGAGGGGCCGAGCAACGCAACCAGTTCACCGGGCTGAATGTCGAGATTGACGCCGTTGAGTGCTTCGAAAGTACCGAAGCGTTTGGTGACGTTCTGGACTTGGATGGTCATTTGCGGTGCTCCTTGTGTTGCCGGGCTTCAACGACGGATTTGATGGCGAGCGTGATGAGTGCCAAAAACGCCAGCAGCGATGCGCACGCAAACGCTGCGGCGAAGGCATACTCGTTGTAGAGAATTTCCACGTGCAGCGGCAGCGTATTGGTCGCGCCGCGGATGTGGCCGGAAACGACGGATACCGCGCCGAATTCGCCCATCGCGCGCGCGTTGCACAGGATCACGCCGTATAGCAGGCCCCATTTCACGTTCGGCAGCGTGACGTACCAAAGTGTCTGCCAGCCCGATGCGCCTAGCACCGCCGCAGCTTCCTCTTCCTCGCGACCCTGCGCTTGCATCAGCGGAATCAGCTCGCGCGCGACGAAGGGAAAGGTGACGAAGATGGTAGCGAGCACAATGCCCGGCACGGCGAAGATGATCTTGATGTCATGCTCATGCAGCCACGGCCCAACCCAGCCCTGCAGGCCAAAGATCAGCACGTAGATCAGTCCCGAGATCACCGGTGAGACCGAGAACGGCAAGTCGATCAGCGTGATCAGCACACTCTTGAAGCGGAAATCGAATTTGGCGATGGCCCACGCGGCGGCGACGCCGAAGATGAGATTGAGCGGTACGGCGATGGCGGCGGCCAACAGGGTGAGCTTCACCGCCGACCATGCATCGGGCTCACGAATCGCATCCCAGTAAAATCCCGCGCCTTTCTTGAATGCCTCGAAGAACACTGCTGCCAGCGGCACGAACAGGAACAACGCCAGATAGAACAGTGCGATGCCAACCAGCAGGATCGGAATCCATTTGATCGACTTTCGCGCCGACCGGGTTCGAACCACGGCGGCCGGCACCGGTGAAGGAGGATAGATCGCCGCCATCAGACCTTCTCCTCATTGCGGCGCTTGCGGGCCCACCACTGCAGCGTGTTTATGGCCAGCAGCAACAGAAAGGAAGCAACCAGCATCACCACCGCCACTGCCGTGGCGCCGCTGTAGTCGTATTGCTCCAGCTTGGTGATGATGATCAGCGGCGTGATCTCGGACACCATCGGCATATTGCCGGCGATAAAGATCACCGAGCCGTATTCGCCCAGCGCACGGGCGAACGCAAGGGTGAAGCCGGTGATAACGGCGGGCAATACAGTCGGAAAAATCACGCGCGAAAAGGTCTGCCAGCTCGATGCACCCAGCGACTTGGCGGCTTCCTCCAGCTCTTTCTCCAAGTCTTCCAGCACCGGCTGCACCGTTCGCACCACAAACGGCAGGCCGATAAAGGTGAGGGCGACCAGAATGCCCAGCGGCGTGAACGCGACCTTGATGCCGACTTCCGCCAATGGCTTTCCCAGCCAGCCATTGGTGGCATAAACAGCGGTGAGCGCAATGCCGGCCACAGCGGTCGGCAGCGCGAACGGCAGATCAACAATCGCATCGATAAATTTCTTGCCGGGGAATTTGTAGCGCACCAGCACCCACGCGGTCAGCAGGCCGAACGCCGCATTGATGCCCGCGGCGATGAGTGAGGTGCGGAACGTCAACCAATACGAAGCCACAACGCGCGGCGCCGACACCGTGTTCCAGAACGCTTCCCATGTCAGCGAGAACGTCTTGATAAACGCCGCCGAGAGCGGGATCAGGACGATCAGGCCAAGATAGAACAGCGTGTAGCCCAACGCCAGGTTGAAGCCGGGCAGTACGCTGTGGGGACGGG
>JAEUNB010000170.1 GCA_016790625.1 Betaproteobacteria bacterium
GTCGCTGAGCGCGCCCTCAGACGAAAGCGCTGTTCCGACATGCCGCGTGCGATCAGATTGTCGGCATCCTCGAGCAGTGTGCGCGCCAGGCCGTCCGGTAGTGCGGCCAGCTGCCCCCACGCGTTTCGCATGACAAAGGTGACGTCTTTTTCGGGAAGGCCGCGCCAATGCCTTGCGTGGGCCAGCTCGATACGGTCAATCCCGGTCGGCTGATCCAGCCATGGCCTCGCCACGGTCAATGAAATATCGAAAATCAAATGCATGGAACGATGGCGTATCTCAGACAACGGTTATCAATGTCACATGTGCATCGGACGCATGAACTTGATGCCGCTCGACAAACATCGCTGAATCCGTGTCTGCAGATGAGCGATGAAATTGCCAAATCGTTTGTCGAATCAAAGATCAGGTAGCCGATGTTCGCGGAGGCGCATGGGCAACGGTTTCGAGGACCGATTGTACGGTCGAAAAATGAGCTTGCCAGCCGTGGGGCTGCCAATGCCGTAACCGCTCCATTTGCGCAGCACGCTGCGGTGAATCTGTCTTTGCGTATTGCAGGATGGCGGTTTTCCATCCCGGGCCGTCCAGCGGATCGATATATTCCGGTACATCGCCTCCCTGCTCACGGAAAGCGGCAATATCCGACACGATCGCCGGCACGCCGGCGGCCAGCGCTTCGGATAGCGGGATGCCAAATCCTTCCGCCAGCGATGGAAACAACAGCGCGCGCGCTCCCTTGAGCAGGGCAGCGGTTTCATGGTCGTTCAAGCGGCCGCAATATTCGACGCGCCCGCGAAAATCGACACGCTCCAAGGTAAGTATCGCCAGGTGCGGCTGAATTTGTTTGCGCCCGACAATGCGTTCCAACACACGTGCCGATAGGGGCTGGGAAGATGGATCGCGGCCAACAATGATCAAGCGTGGAGCATCTTTGAGTGCCGCCAGCTGTTGCCACAGCTGCAGCATTAGCAAGTAGTTCTTGCGTGGATCCAGCGTGCCCAGCATAAGGAAGTAGGGATCCGTGTTCCCCGGCGCATTCGGTGCACCCGATGAGTGCGAACGCGGTGGCGGGAGATCAATCCCCGGGTAAACAACTTTGAGCGGGGGCATGGAGAGCCGGGCTTCGGCAGCGTAGGCTTCGATGTCATCCAGTACACCGCGTGAGTTGACCAATCCTGCATCGCCAAAACGGGCCAGCGACAAAATCTTTCGCCGGTGTATCTCCTGCTCTCCATCGGGGGCGTATTGTGGATACAGGATGGGAATCAAGTCATCGATGTGGGCAACGAACCTGCACCCCAATGTGCGCAGGTAAGCCAGTTCGCGTTGCAACAGGATGGTGGGGTATGAGACCGTGAGCAGCACACTGTCCGGTCGCTCCTTGATGCGTTGCAACAGTCGCCTGCGCCCGGCCCCCCAAAATTGCAAGAACATAATCGTCGCTGAGCGCGCCCTCAGACGAAAGCGCTGTTCCGACATGCCGCGTGCGATCAGATTGTCGGCATCCTCGAGCAGTGTGCGCGCCAGGCCGTCCGGTAGTGCGGCCAGCTGCCCCCACGCGTTTCGCATGACGAAGGTGACGTCCCTTTCGGGTAGGCCGCGCCAATGTCTTGCGTGGGCCAGCTCGATACGGTCAATCCCGGTGGGTTGATCCAGCCACGGTCTCGCCACAGTCAATGTGATATCGAAAATCAGATGCATGACTACTTGGTATGGCCGGCCGTGAGCTCCCGGATTGATGCCTCGAACCAGTCGATGCGCTCTTCCAGTGCGCAGAGCATGGGAGGCCTGTCTATTTGATGCGCCACTTCTTGAATTCGCTCACAGACCGTTATGTCTTCAACCACAACACGCTTGTAATAGTGCATGTAGATAGGGCGCCGGAAAAGGTCGGAGATCGGCCGCGTCACACGGGTAAACCACGAAGAGTCAGTTGCAAATGGTGCGGGATAGGACCAACTGCGGAAGGTCGTGCGGTCGTGGGCGACCGCAGAATATTGCATGATGTTGCAAAACCAGAACGGCCGGTCGGCATCGGCCAGCGCTACGATCAGATCCGGCAGTAACTGGAAGACGAAGTAGTGCGAAGCACGATAGGTGCCGTCGCGACAGCCATTGAGCAATTTGGTGAAGCATTCTTCATCATCCGAAAACAGGTAGCCGCTGCTCGCGCCGAAGCGAAAATAGCGGCGCATGGACATTGAGGGAATATAGCCATGGCGGCCCAAGGTGTTCGGGTGAACCGACGGGCCGTGATTGTCGTCAAGCGTGAGGTGCATGTTGAGGCGCCAGTTGGCTTGAATCGCGCGCTCGAAGTACATTGGTTGTTCTATTTTCTTGGTCATGAATGCGAGAATGGGAAACGCGTCGCCGAGGTACTCCTCCAGTGATTGCGTTGCCTCGGGTGAGGGAAAGCGTCCGAAAATCATCTCGCCGCAGTGCGCCAGTTCGATCGGTCGGAGGCGCCTATCTATC
The DNA here is from genome assembly GCA_016790625.1 of Betaproteobacteria bacterium. Lineage (GTDB taxonomy): Bacteria > Pseudomonadota > Gammaproteobacteria > Burkholderiales > Usitatibacteraceae > UKL13-2. Next base: position 2,476 of record JAEUNB010000170.1, read on the forward strand.
TCGTGCGGCTGTTTGCCATAGACCATGTTGCATATCGGTATGCCGATCACCTTGCCGTCGCGATCGTATTTCCAGTGGTGAAAGCCGCAAATGAGCGGCCCGTTGCCCTTTGCTTCAATCCTCAATGGATAAGATCGATGCGCACAGACATTCTCGAATGCGCGAACGGTTTGACCGAAGCGCTGGACGAACACAGATCGGGTCGCAATGGATGCACGGAACCAGTCGCCATCGTTCGCTACGTCGCGTCCAAGGCCGAGGAATGTCCAGACATGTGTCAAACGCCGCTGTTCGTCGCGGAAAGCATCCGGTTCGACAAGGGGCTTGGCCCAATTTGGTGAGAACTCAGACATAAAATTTCATTCTGCAGATCTGCGCTGATGTATTGGGGAAATACGACTGGATGCTCGACGGGTGGACTGCAACTTTTAGCATGGCGTTCGTCGTCACAGGCGTCAATCATAGCCGTTGTGCATGTGATCCGGCTATCGCAAATCGCATCACAATTGACAACGCCGGGCGAACCCGGCGTTGTGCAATTTTCGGCTTCAATGGCTAAGCAGTCGGCAGTTTGTATCCCTTGAACTCTTCGCGCATCTTGGTCTTGAGAAGCTTGCCGGTCGCCGTGTGCGGTAGCTGATCGACGAATACGACATCGTCCGGCATCCACCATTTGGCGATTTTTCCTTCGAAAAACTTCAGCATCTCTTCGCGGCTGATTTCGGCGCCCTGTTTTTTCACCACGATCAGCAGAGGGCGTTCGTCCCATTTGGGATGTGCCACGCCGATTACGCCAGCCTCCATCACCGACGGATGTGCAACCGCGATATTTTCCAGGTCGATCGAGCTGATCCATTCGCCACCGGATTTGATCACGTCTTTCGATCGATCGGTAATCTGCATGAAGCCATCCGCATCAATGGTCGCGACATCGCCGGTGGCAAACCAGCCATCGCGCAGCGCGGATCTTTCTTCCTTGAAGTACTGATCGACAATCCATGGGCCGCGCACCATCAGATCGCCGAAGGCTTTGCCATCGTGCGGTAGCGCCTTGCCATCACCATCAACGATCTTCAGTTCCACGCCGAATACAGCGCGGCCTTGTTTGATCTTGATGGCGAATTGTTCGGTTGGCGAGAGTTTGAGGTGCTTGGCCTTCAGGCGGCACATGGTGCCAAGCGGTGACATCTCAGACATACCCCAGGCGTGAACAACGGTTACACCGAAATCACGTTCGAACGATTCGATCATCGCTGGCGGGCAGGCGGACCCGCCGATCACCGTTTCCTTGAACGTGGAGAACTTGAGATTGTTTGATTTGACGTAGTTGAGCAAGCCCATCCATACCGTCGGCACGCCGGCACTCATGGTCACGCCTTCCTCTTCGAACAGGCGATGCAGGCTGGCACCGTCCAGCGCAGCGCCCGGCATCACCATCTTCGCGCCCGCGGCTGCGCATACATACGGCAGCCCCCATGCATTGACGTGGAACATCGGCACCACGGGCAGCACCACATCGCGTGAGCTCAGGCAAAACGCGTCCGGCGACATCACGCCGTAGGTGTGAATTAGCGTGGAGCGGTGCGAGTACATCACGCCCTTGGGGTTGCCGGTGGTGCCTGAGGTGTAGCAAAGACTGGAAGGCGTGGTCTCGTCGAATGCCGGCCACACCAGTTGGTCGCTTTCTGCGGATAGCAGATCTTCATAGCAGAGAAGATTGGGTACGTTGATCGCTGGCATATGCGCGCGATCAGTCATGGCGATGAAGCCCTTCACGCCCGGCAGCGACGGCGCCAGTTTTTCCACCAGCGGTGCAAAGGTGAGATCGAAGCAGAGGTATTGATCCTCCGCGTGATTGGCGATGTAGGCGATCTGCTCTGGAAACAGGCGCGGGTTGATGGTGTGAATCACCGCACCCATACCGGAGACGCCGTAGTAAAGCTCGAAGTGGCGATAGCCGTTCCACGCCAGTGTGCCGATACGCTCCCCCCGCTTCACACCCAACCGGGACATGGCATTGGCCAGCTGCTTGCAACGCCTCAGCGCATCCGCGTACGTATAGCGATGCACTTGGTAATCCGTACCGCTTTCGACTGTGCGCGAAACGATTTCGGTATCGCCGTGCCAGTGCGCGGCGTGCTCAAGCAGTGATGAAATGAGCAGCGGCCGCTGCATCATGCTGGACAACATGGGCATTCCTCCAGAGCGTGTTTTTTGAGTGCTTGTGCAGGTATTGTTGCACAGCTCTACGCGCGAAACGTCGCTGGAGATGTTGGCCCATGTTGCGCCGCGACAAGTGCCGGCCTTGCACCTGTCGTAAGACCGTTCTTACGTCTTCAGAAAATCGCGGCGACGCCGGGTTGCGACGCAAATGCCAATGACCATTGATCGACCGCAGGCGGTGGCGAGAAATAGACGCGATCCTGCAGGAAGTCGATGGTTGACGAGATCACTTCGCG
>JAEUNB010000179.1 GCA_016790625.1 Betaproteobacteria bacterium
TTCCTGGCGAAAAATAATGGAATCGCCCAAGCGGCACTTCGGACGCAACATTGGCATCCGTCCGATCGACGCCGGCATTACCGAATTTCTGGTGCGCAATGCAGCAGACCGCTCCAGTCATCCCATCTCGGTGGCGATAACCGCATCGATTTCCCGTTGGGACAAGCCGGAGAGCATCAGTTCCACGGACTGGTTTGCGCAGGTGCACCGTAAATTGCCGAAAGTAAAACACTTTCACCAATGCCGCGATTGCCACCAGTTCGCGGGAAATGGCGATTTCACGGTGAGTCACGCCAACTAGCAGGATCCCTGCGCAACGGCTACGCTCCCGAGCATCATCGCCCTTCTATAATCGCCGCTAAATGCACCCGAAAACTTCCACTCGGCCAATAGCCACACGTCCCGCGACAGATGCGCTGATTGGTAGTCTGCTGGCGCACTTTCCCGATTTGAGCGCGCTGCCGCGACAGCGATTGATACAAGTCGCCGAAAACGGCGATTACCGCGAAATGAATGCGGGCGAGCGCCTGTTCTCGCCGGACGATCCCTGCGGCGGCTTTCCGCTGCTGCTGGAAGGCAGCGTGCGCGTAGTGAGAGAAACCGTGCACGGCAAGCGTATCGCGCTCTACACCGTGCACGCCGGCGAGCTTTGCATTGTTTCCAGCGAGAGCCTGTTTGCCGCACCCAGCCTGATCGCGTCCGGCTACGCGGAGACACCTGTCAAACTGCTGTCGCTGTCGCCGCAATCCGTGGACAATTTGCTGGCGGATGAGCCGGCGTTCCGCCGTTTTTTCTTCGGCCTGATCAGCACACGCCTGGCCGACCTGGCACTGACCGTGGAAGCGGTGGCGTTCCTCAAGCTCGACCAGCGGCTGGCCGCGCTGCTGGTGGAGAAAGGCCCGCGCGTCGCGCTGACCCATCAGGCACTGGCCGATCACCTCGGCGTGGCGCGCGAGATGGTGTCGCGCGTGATGCGCGGCTTTGCCGAACACGGCTGGATCGCGCAGTCGCGCGAGGCGATCGAGGTGCGCGATATTGCGGCGCTGGACCGGCTGGCGCAGGAAGGCGGCAGCGGCGCTTTGTAACAATCGTCACTGACTCGATTCGCCGTCGCGGCCTAGACTGCGGTCATTCGATCAAGGAGGTTCGCATGCTGCTGCAACTGTTTGACGCCCCATCCTCAACCTATACCTACATCCTCGCCGACGAGACCACGCGCGAGGCCGCGATCATCGACCCGGTACTGGGCCGCGCCGACCGCGATCTGGCCGAGCTGGCGCGCCACGGCCTCTCGCTGCGCTGGATTCTCGACACCCACGTTCATGCCGACCACGAGACCGGTGCCAATGCGCTGAAAACCGCCACCGGTGCCGGCACCGCAGTAGGCGCGCTGTGTGGCTCGGTCGGCCACGACTGCGCGCTGGAGGATGGCGAATTGCTGCCGCTGGGCGGCGACGCGATTCGCGTCATCGCCACGCCGGGACATACACCGGGCAGCATGTCGTTCCTGTGGCGCGGCCAGGTGTTCACCGGCGATGCCCTGCTGATCGAAGGCTGCGGCCGCACCGATTTCCAGAATGGCAGCAGCGACCAGCTGTATCGCAGCATCACCGAGCGGCTGTTCACCCTGCCCGAGCATACCGTGGTGTGGCCGGGACACGACTACCGTTTCCGCGCCAGCTCGACCATTGGTCACGAGAAGCGCCACAACCCGCGCCTCGCGAACAAAAGCCGCGAGCAATTCTGCGATCTGATGGCCGCGCTGAAGCTGGCGCCACCGGCACAGATCGAGCAGGCGGTACCGGCCAACCGGCATGGCGGCGCATTGCAATCCGGCGAGGCGGTGCCGGCGATGCTGATGGCGCGCGAAGTCGAGCGCGAATTCGATGCCGCCCGGGACGCGCTGGTGGATCTGCGCGATGAGGCCGACTTTGCCGCCGACTCGCTGCCTTCGGCGATTCGCGTTGACGGCAGCGATATCGAGCGGCTGGCCGGGATTGCGCGCACGCATCGCAAGCTATTCCTGATCTGCCGCTCCGGCCGGCGTTCGCTTGTCGCCACCGATGCACTGGCAAAGGCCGGCATCGGCAACGTCTGGAACGTAACCGGCGGCATGCTGGCACTGCGCGCGAATTCGGCAGTGGCGCTGGAAGCGCACGAGGTGCGGTCATGATCGACGCTTCGTGGGGTTATGCATTGACCGGCGGCGCACTGATCGGCCTGGCCAGCGGCGGATTGATGCTGCTGAATGGCCGCATCGCCGGCATTTCCGGCGTGTTTCACCGCGCGGTGGAAGGCAGTCGCGACGGATGGCGCTGGGCGTTTCTCGCCGGACTGTTGCTGGCAGGCGCCGTTGCGCATTTCGTGGCGCCAGCACGCCTGCCGGTGAGCGGCAGCGGTAGCAGCATCGTTGTCGCCATCATCGCCGGATTGCTGGTCGGCATCGGCACGCGCATGGGCAGCGGCTGTACCTCGGGCCATGGTATTTGCGGGCTCGCACGCATGAGCCCGCGTTCACTGGCCGCAGTGCTGGTGTTCCTGGCCACCGGCATGCTGGTCACGGCTGCCGTCGGCTGGCTGGGGAGAGCGCAATGACGACTCTGATTTCCGCTCTGCTGATGGGCTTGCTGTTCGGCGCCGGGCTGCTGATTTCCGGCATGACCGACCCCGCCAATGTAAAGGGCTTCCTCGATATCGGCGGCATCACCGGTCCATGGCGGCCGCAATTGATGGCGGTACTGGGAGCAGGCGTGGTGGTGACCTGGGCCGTATATGCCCTCGCCCGGCGGCTGAAACAGCCGATCGCAGCGCCCACATTCGAATGGCCGTCCGCCACGCAAATCGACCGCCCGCTGCTGGCAGGCGCCGCATTGTTCGGTGCCGGCTGGGCACTGGCGGGCTATTGTCCCGGTCCGGCACTGGTGGCGCTCGGCGAGCTGACGCCAGCCGCAGTCGCCTTCGTCGCGGCGATGGCAGCCGGCAACATGCTGCATCGCCTGCTGGCACGCATCGGCGGAACGGGAGACTGAGCATGTCCTATCTCGACGACCCTCGCGTCCTGTTCGCCGCCGAACGTACCCTGCTGGCCTGGCAGCGCAGTGCCATCGCGCTGATGGGTTTTGGTTTTGTGGTCGAGCGCTTCGGCCTGTTCCTGCGCATGGTCAACAATCAGCCGCTCACGCTGTCACAGCGCGGATTTTCGCTTTGGCTGGGCGTGGGGCTGCTCACGGTCAGTGCGATGGTTGCGATTGTGTCTTCGCTGCAGTTCCGTCGCGTGATCGCCAAACTGGGTGAGCAGGAAATACCGCAAGGCTACTGGTCGTATCTCGGTGTGTGGCTGAATTTTCTGTTGGCGCTGGTATCGCTGTCGCTGGCCGCGCATTTTGTTCTAACCGAATAGCATCCGGGAACGGCGTGAACGTCGCCCCACTCACGGCTGACGCAGCGATTTCGCCAACACGCTGACATCAAAACTCCAGCACTGGAGCGGGTTTCGAGGCAATAAGCCCTTGAAACTCCCTCCAGCGCTGGAGTTTTATTACTTTATGCGGGTATACCACCCTACTTGCGTAAGACTATTTTCATCCATATAATGCGAATTGTTCGCATTTAGATTCGTTTGCCAAATCCTTCGCGCATGTACATCTGTATCTGCAATGCCGTTACCGAAAGAGATATCCGCTTCGCGGTGGAGAGCGGCTGCGATTCGTTCCGTCAAGTCCGCAACGAACTCGGTGTGGCCAGCACCTGCGGGCAATGCAAGCGTGACGCCTGTCGCGTGATCCGCGAACACAAAAACGAAATGTCCTGTGCGGGTGCGTTGGTCGGCGCGGACTAGACAGCACCACATCGCTTCGGCGAGTCGGTGAAAAATAAAACGGCCAAGCGCCGTTTTTTCGTCCGCATTTCGGCGGAAACGTCGCTGCAATACGAACGCACTCGCTACGCATTCTCATTTGCGACAATTGTTCTTGGCATCGCGCACATGTCGCGCCTAGAATTCGCTCAAATCAAACGTCAGCGAGGCAGTCATGAAAGGCGACAAGAAAGTCATCCAGCATCTCAACAAGGTGCTCTACAACGAACTGACCGCGATCAACCAGTACTTTCTGCATGCGCGCATGTTCAAGAACTGGGGCCTCGACAAACTTGGCGCGCACGAATATCCCGAGTCGCTCGACGAGATGAAACACGCCGACAAGCTGATCGAGCGCATCCTGTTCCTCGAAGGCCTGCCCAACCTGCAAAACCTGGGCAAGCTGATGATCGGCGAAGACGTGAAGGAAGCGTTGCAGTGCGACCTGAAGCTGGAAATGATCGCCCACCCCGATCTCAAAGCCGCCATTGCCCATTGCGAATCGGTGAAGGACTACATCTCGCGCGAGTTGTTCGAAGACATTCTTGAGAGCGAGGAAGAACACATCGATTTCCTCGAAACCCAGCTTGAACTGATCGAGCGCATCGGTTTGCAGAATTACCAGCAATCGCAGGTATCGCCGCCGTCCGGCTCTTGATCGAACCTCGCATAAACGCTGCCGCTAACGCCGGGCAATCTCGTGCTCGACATTCGTGCCGCGACCGGCGCGGCTGACATGGACATGGTGCGCACGCTGCTGCGCGAATACCAGTCCACGCTGGATACGGATCTTTGCTTCCAGGGATTCAACGCTGAGCTCGCCAACCTCCCCGGCGATTATCAGGCGCCGCAAGGGCGTCTGTATCTCGCCTTTCATAACGATCAACCGATCGGCTGCATCGCACTGCGTGCCGTTGACGACGGCCGCGGGGAGATGAAGCGGCTCTATGTGCGTCCCGCTGCGCGCGGATTCGGTGCAGGTCGCGCTCTGGTGGCCCGGCTGCTGGCAGACGCGAAGGCGATCGGCTACCGCGAAGTCGTTCTCGATACCCTGCCCTCAATGAGCGACGCACAGCGCATGTACGAACGGCTGGGCTTTCGCGATATCGCGCCTGACCGCGCCGCGTGCTTTACGCGGCTTTCTGCTCCTCTGCGGCTCGTTCCGCCAACTGCACGCGCAATTTCCGCGCCGCTTCGATCATATTGCCCAGCGCGGCCTCGGTCTCCGGCCATCCCCGCGTTTTCAATCCGCAATCCGGATTGACCCACAACCGCTCCGGTGCAATCACCGTTGCCGCGCGTGTCAGCAAGCGCAGCATTTCTTCCACCGTCGGCACGCGCGGCGAATGGATGTCATACACGCCGGGACCGATGTCGTTCGGGTAGTCGAATCCGGCGAAACCCTGAAGCAGTTCCATGTTCGAGCGCGAAGTCTCGATGGTGATCACGTCCGCGTCCATCGCCGCAATCGAATCGAGGATGTCGTTGAATTCCGAATAGCACATATGGGTGTGGATCTGCGTTGCGTCCGTCACCGCCGATGCACTCAGCTTGAACGCCCGCACCGCCCAGGCGAGATAGGCCGGCCAGTCGCGGCGCTTCAACGGCAGGCCTTCACGGAAGGCCGGCTCATCGATCTGGATGATGCCAATACCGGCTTTTTCCAGATCGGCCACTTCTTCGCGAATCGCCAGCGCCAGTTGCGTCGCCGTCACCGAACGCGGCTGATCGTCGCGCACGAACGACCACTGCAACATCGTCACCGGTCCGGTCAGCATGCCCTTCATCGGCTTCGTGGTCAGAGACTGCGCGAACTTGGTCGTTTCCACGGTCATCGGCTCAGGCCGGTACACGTCACCATAAATCACCGGCGGCTTCACGCAACGCGAACCGTAACTCTGCACCCAGCCGTTTTCGGTAAACGCAAAGCCCCACAGCAGTTCGCCGAAATACTCGACCATATCGTTACGCTCGGCTTCGCCGTGCACCAGAACGTCCAGTCCAATCGACTCCTGACGTTCGACCGCGAGGCGGATCTCATCGCGGATGCGGCTCAGGTATTCGAGTTCGGTGATCTCGCCGCGCTTGCGTGCTGCACGCGTCTGGCGAATCGTCGAAGTTTGCGGGAATGAGCCGATGGTCGTAGTCGGCAATGGCGGCAGCGGCAATTTCTCACGTTGTATGGCAATACGCTGCGGAAACGGACTAGCGCGCTCGGCCATCGCATCGGTCAAGGCAGCCAACCGTTTCTGCACCAAATCGTTGGTCACGCGTACGCATTGGCGGCGCGATGCCTGTGCGGCATCCGATTCGGCCAGCTCCAACGCGACCATGCCTTCGCCCTGGTTCAGCGCACGCGCCAGTGTCTTCAGTTCATTCAGTTTTTCGGTCGCAAACGCCAGCCAGCTTTTGATCTCGGCATCGACCTGCATTTCTGCATTTAGCGAGACCGGTACATGCAGCAGCGAGCAAGACGGCGCAATCCACAATCGATCGCCCAGATCTTCATGCAGCGGCCGCAAGATATTCAGCGCACGCCGCAGATCGGTACGCCAGATATTGCGGCCATCGATGATACCCACCGACAACACAGCATCCTTCGACAGGTGGCAAAGCCAGACATCGACCTGTTGCGGCGCACGTACGGCATCGATATGCACCCCGCTAACCGGCAACTGGCAGACGCGTTCAGCGTGTTCACCGGCATCGTCGAAGTACATC
>JAEUNB010000196.1 GCA_016790625.1 Betaproteobacteria bacterium
CACGACGGCCAGGGTTGCAGCAGCGCCGCATCGTAAATATGTTGTTCGGTCTCGTAAGGAAAGTGCGCGGCGCGCCAAAGTATGCGACTGGCAATGCGCGAGTGCAGGTTAGCGCGATAAGCGGTGGTGAGGTCACCCTCGAACGCAGTGCCAGCGTCTTGCGCCACTACATTGGTCGCACCCAGTTCACGCAACTCATCCGCCAACCCGCCGGCGAGTCCACGCGGGCACGGTGCGAAATAGTGCTGATTCAAAACGGCTTCACCACGACAAGAACGATGATCGCGACCAGTACGGGCAGCGTTGGGATCTCGTTCAACCAGCGATAAAATACATGGCCGTGTTTGTTACGGTCATGCTTGAAATCGACCATCAGTTTTCCCAGGTAGAAATGCTGCGCGATCAGAACCACAACCAGTGCCAGCTTGGCGTGCAGCCATCCGCCGCTGAAGCCATATCCCAACCATAGCCACGTACCCAGCGCCAGCGTGATCAGCATGCAGGGCGTCATGATGCCGAAAAACAGCTTGCGCTCCATGATCTTGAAGCGCTCGATCGAAACCCGATCTTCCGCCATGGCGTGATAGACGAACAGGCGCGGCAGATAGAACAGCCCGGCAAACCAGGCCACCATGAAGATGATGTGAAACGACTTGATCCAGAGCATGGGCTAATCCAAATACTTGGCGAGCGCCGGCCCCAATGTGCCATGGGCGTGCATGATGATTTCGCAGAATTCACGCACCGCGCCGCGGCCACCTTCAGCATCGGTCACGTAATGCACGTGTTCACGCATGTATCGGGGCGCGGAAGGCACACATACCGCAAAGCCGCAGCGAATCAGGAACGGGAGATCAACCACATCATCACCAATTCCGGCAACATCAGCATCCTGCAATGACAAGCTTCCCAGCAGATGCTCAAACACCTTTTGCTTGTCCGGCACACCCATGAACAACTGCGTGATACCCAAATCTCGTGAGCGCTTCGCCAACGCCTCCGACGAGCGCCCGGAAATGATTGCCAACTCGACGCCGGAGTCTTTCAACATCTTGAGACCATGGCCGTCCAGCGTATTGAATACCTTCACGTCTTCGCCGTTTGAACCGTAGTGCAACGATCCATCGGTCAACACGCCATCGACGTCGAATACCGCCAGCTTGACCCGCGCCGCCCGGGCCATCAGCGTGTTGTCGAGGCGTTCTGGTGCAATCCACTCCATCACAGCACTCCCGCACGCATCAGTTCGAGCATGTGCACCGCGCCAACCAGCTTTCCTTCACCATCTACAACCAGCAAACCACTGGTGCCGATCCGGTGCCGTTGAATCAGCTCGGCTGCTTCAACTGCCAGCTTGTTGGCGGTAATAGTCTTCGGATTTCGGGTCATGACCTCCGCCACAGCGGTAGTACGAACATTGTCGTGCGTCTCCAATGTTCGGCGCAGGTCACCATCGCTGAACACACCGACCAGAGTACCCTTGTCGTCCACTACCGCTGTCATGCCCAATCCTTTCTTGGACATTTCAACGATCGCCGCCGGCAGGAGCGCATCATCCGTAACACTCGGCACCCGGTCGCCGGTCACCATTACATCGCTTACGTGCATCAATAGCCGGCGCCCCAGCGAGCCCCCGGGGTGGTGCATGGCGTAATCCTCTTCGCCGAAACCACGCGCATCGAGTAGCGTCACCGCCAATGCGTCGCCCAGCGCCAGTGTGGCGGTCGTGCTGGCGGTCGGCGCCAGATTCAACGGGCAGGCTTCCTTTTCTACGGCGGCATCCAGATGCACGGTTGCTGCTTCCGCCAGCGTGGAGAGCGGACGGCCGGTAATCGCGATGATCGGTGTGCCGCGACGCTTCAGCTGCGGCAGGATTTTCAGGATCTCATCCGACTCACCGGAGTTGGAAATGGCGATCACCACATCGCCTGCGGTGATCATGCCCAAGTCGCCATGACTCGCTTCGCCAGGATGCATGAAAAAGGCCGGCGTACCCGTCGAGGCCAAAGTTGAGGCAATCTTGCCACCGATGTGGCCGCTCTTGCCCATGCCTGTGACGACCACGCGTCCTTTGTTCTCGACTACATCAAACAGCAATTTGTGCGCCGCAAGAAAAGCATCGCCCAGTTTTCCCGCGAGCGCCTTGACGGCGTCGGCCTCAATCTCGAGTGTTTCGCGAGCACGCTGGAGGGTGCGATCGGTGTCGGCAACCGGACGGGGTTGTAATAGACTCTGCATATCGACATTGTAATGTCATCCCCATTCCCAAACCACCGGCGCGCTGATCGGCGAATGAATTTGCCCCCATGACCGACCACTCCACCCTGCCGCTGGTACTGATACTGCTGGCCACTGCCGTGGTCGTTGTGGTCGTATTCCGCCGCCTCAACATGCCGGCCATCCTCGGCTACTTACTGGTGGGTGTAATGGTCGGCCCGAACGCCCTCGGCTTTGTGCCGGACACACCTGGCACACGCTACCTTGCCGAATTCGGTGTGGTGTTTCTGATGTTCTCGATTGGCCTGGAGTTTTCGCTCCCGCAATTGATGGCGATGCGCCGACTGGTTCTTGGCTTCGGCGGGCTGCAAGTAATCATCAGCATTCTGGTCGTGATTGGCGTCGCGATGGCTGCGGGTCTGAGCTGGCAGGCAGGACTGATTTTGGGCGGCATCATCGCCATGTCCTCGACTGCCATCATTTCGAAGTTTCTGGCCGAGCAGACCCAGCTTCACTCTGCGCATGGCAAGCAGATAATGGGGGTGCTGCTGTTTCAGGACCTGGCGGTCATTCCGTTGCTGGTACTGGTTCCGGCGCTAGCGTTACCCGGCGAGCAGATCGCAATGCAGATCGGCACCGCGCTAATGAAGGCAGGAGCGGTGCTGGCGGTGATACTGATCCTCGGTCAGCGCATCATGCGGCCGCTGTTTCATCTCGTTGCTGCGCAGAAATCATCGGAGCTGTTCGTACTTGCGGTGCTGCTCGTGACATTGGGACTGGCATGGGCCACTGAGGCTGCCGGGCTATCTCTGGCACTCGGCGCTTTTCTCGCCGGCATGCTGATTTCGGAAACCGAGTATCGCTATCAGGTTGAGGACTACATCAAGCCGTTCCGTGACGTGTTGCTCGGCCTGTTTTTCATCACCATCGGCATGTTGCTGGACCTGTCCATCATCGGCCAGCGATGGGCGTTGGTGCTGCTGGTGCTGGTCGCGCTGATTACGCTCAAATTTTTCATCATCGTTGGCGTTGGTCTGCTGATGAAGAATGACAAGGCGGTGGCGTTGCGCTGCGCGCTGGCGCTGGCACCAGCGGGTGAATTTGGCTTCGTGCTGCTGTCGCTGGCCGGACGCCACCAATCGCTGCCCGATGCAGCGATGCAGGTCGTTTTGGCCGCCATGCTGATCTCGATGATGCTCTCGCCGCTGATACTTGCCCAGAGCGAGCGAATTGTGATGCGGCTGGTGGCGAGCGAATGGGAAGCACGCGCGGTGCAGCTGCAGCAGTTGGCCATTCATGCCATGAGCAAGAAGAGCCACGTCATTATTTGCGGCTACGGCAGGTCGGGACAAAGCCTGGCGCGATTCCTGGAGCAAGAGAAAGTGTCGATGATCGCACTTGACGGCGATCCGATGCGGGTGAAGCAGGCTGCGGCTGCGGGTGATTCGGTCATGTTTGGCGATGCCGCGCGGCAGGAGGTCTTGACCGCCGCAGGCTTGCCGCGTGCCTCAGCGGTGGTCATCAGCTTTGCCGATACGCACGCCGCAATGACCATTCTTTCGCACGTACGCGAACTGCGACCGGACATACCGGTTATCGTGCGCACCTTCGACGACACTGATGTGGAAAAGCTCAAGGCCGCCGGCGCAGCCGAGATCGTTGCCGAAGTAGTCGAAGGCTCACTGATGCTGGCCACGCAAACCATGCTGCTGCTCGGTGTGCCGCTTAACAAGGTGCTGGCGCGCTTGCGCCAGGTTCGCGGCGAGCGTTATCAACTGATGCGCGGCTTTTTCCCCGGTGCGACCGACACCGACGATTCGCAACTGGACGCCCTGCAACCGCGCCTGCAATCGATCGTCATCGAATCCGGCGCAGCGTCCGTCGGCAAAACCATCGCATCGCTTGCGCTGGATCAGATCGATGTACAGCTCACCGCGCTTCGCCGCAAGGGCGTGCGCAATACGCAGCCGGCTCTGGACCTGCGGCTGGATGGCGGCGATGTGCTGGTACTGGCAGGCACTCCCGAGGCACTGGCAAAGGCGGAAATTCTGCTGCTGCAAGGCTAGTCAACCACGCGGGATCGAAACAGGCATCGGCTGGAAAGACAGTATCCATGCGCCTCTTCAGGCATACGCCCCGGAAAGGCGCATGGATGCTGGGGTTTGAAGCAGCTCTGTTTTGAAGTTGCCGATCTCGTTGAAAATAAAAAAGCCCGCCGAAGCAGGCTTTTTCGTGAGCTACGCACGGATTAGAATGCGGCGCAAACCGTATATACGTATCCGTCACCATTGGTCGTCATGGTGGCGGTCGTTACTGCATCGGCCGCTGTTGCAGTGTTGTTTCCATCAATAATCCGGACTGAACCGGTTGCAGGATTGCCGTCGTCCATGGTGGTATCGATTTGGCGCGCGAAACGGCCATTAATGTTGCCTTGGCAGACGAAGAAAGAGCCGTTGAATGGCGCGGTTGGTGCTGTCAGCACAGCGGCGCTGGTGATACCCAAATTACCGTTTTCGCTATTCAAGGGGCGATAATCTGCTGCCGTCGTCGTCGTCGTGCCGGTAGCCAAGTTAGCGAACCGTACATGCTGCCAAAATAGGAAGGACTCATCGGTAGCGGTAGTGGAATTCCAAGCGCCTTCGATACGACCATTCGCAAGAGTCGTTGCCGGCGTCGTTGCTTTGGTCGCGCCTGCCAGATTGGTATCAGCACGCGGATCATCACCCGGCATTGCCTTGAAACGATCCTGATATGCATAAACCTGAGTGGCGACCAGTTTCATATCGTTGACCAGCGCCTTCACCTTCGCACTGTTGATCAGTTCCTGGCCCTTCAAAATACCGCCGAGCAGCAGGCCGATAATCACCAGAACGATGGCGATTTCAACCAGCGTAAAACCCGATTGCTGACTTTTCATGCTTTTCATTTTTGTTCTCCGTTTAAGGATTGGTTAGAGTGCGCGTTGATTGAGAATGTTGTTATCGTGATTAGCGGAAAGCGAGGCCGATGACCATGCCGAAGGCGATAAACGCCGTTGCCAAGTCATACATGTTGATTTTCTCGATTGCTTTCATGATTACCTCCGCTTGCGCCGATAGATTTACTCAAGCGAGTAACAGCAATGTACGTGCCAACAATTCAACATGCTGATTTATATGGGATATTTTTCGGTAATGGCATTTACGGCTCATCAAACCAAACCCCTAAATGGATTTGTGTCGGCTATACACACACTTGGCTGTCCGGAATCTCGACACATTGATGGTTCCGAGCAACTTGGCGGCCACTCAAAAATCAAGCTAGTCTCTGGCACCATCCCGTCAATGATCGTTATCTCCCCGTGAGCAGCCTCTCTCCCGCGACTTCCCGACCGACGCCATCCTTTCTCATACGCGGCCGGCGCTGGGTGATTCTGGCAATGCTTTTGTCGCTCCACGCAGGATTGATAGCTGACTCCGGCGGTTACTTCCAACGCATTTGGCTGATGGTGCATTTTGGCCTCTTCCTGCTTTGGCAACCTTTTTTCAGCACCGAACGCGAACTGAAGATATTCGCTATCTCGCTGTTGCTTGGCATCACCGGTGTGGTGCTCTACAGTCTCGCTGGATGGATGCTGGTGACGTGGATCGCACTGCTGATTGGCATCATGGGCGGCAAGGTGTTCACATTGCAGGCCGCGAGGCGCAGCCGGTTTTATCTGGTCGCGGTGTTTTATCTTTTTACGATTCTGCTGACGTGGACCGTTCCAGTCTCGCTGCTCGGCCTGCCCGATGTGCCGCGCGACCTGCGTGTCATGGCCAGCCTGTTTCTGCCGATGTCATTGCTTGCGATGGCGGTGCTGCCATTTCGCGCCGAAGACGAGGCGACAACGCAAGTATTCGATTTTTTCTACAGCCTGATCGTATTCCAGCTGGTGGTGGTGCTGGTGCTGGGCAGCATTGCCGCCATGCGCGTGACTAACAACCAATACTTCCAGGCGGTGGTGCTGACTGTGCTGGCATTCGCCGGTGCCTTGTTCATACTTGCGGTGCTGTGGGGGCCACGCACCGGCTTCGGTGGACTGCGCACTTACTTCTCGCGCTACCTGATGAGCGTGGGCATGCCGTTCGAGTTGTGGATGCGGCGCATCGCTGAACTATCGGAAGCAGATTTGAGCTCAGCGCGCTTTCTGCAAAACTCGTTTGAGGAAATCGAGAAATTTCCGTGGATTGTCGGCTGCGTATGGGCATCGCCCGATGGGCCGGGTCGCTACGGCAAGGAAACCGAGTTCGATTCGCGCTTTCGCTATCACGATCTGGAAATTGCTTTCTTTACCGAAATCCGCATGTCGCCGGCGATGTTCCTGCATCTACGGCTGCTGGCGCAGGTGGTAGGTGAGTTTTACGAAGGCAAGCGACGGGAGCAGGTGTTAAAACAGAACGCCTACATGCAAGCGGTGCACGAGACCGGCGCGCGACTGACTCACGACATGAAGAACCTGTTGCAATCGCTTTATGCGCTTACCTCTGCTAGCGTGGTACAGGCCGACAATGATCGGAGAAAAAAATCTGATTACGAACTGATGCTGCAACGGCAGCTTCCGCAACTCGCCAAACGCCTGCAATCCACACTGGACAAATTGCAGAATCCGGCAATTGGAGCCACCAATGTCATGCTACCTGCAGCAGATTGGTGGCAGGACATCATGGAGCTACACGCCGATCAAGGCATCGAGTTTGTGGCCACGGGCGATCTTGCGTGCATGGTGCCGAGTAATCTGTTCGACACCGTGGCCGAGAACTGCTTGGAAAACGCGCGCCGAAAAAAAATGACGGAGCCGGCAATACGGATTCGCGTCGAGCTCTCTACTGAGAGCGACACCCCGCGTCTCGCGATCATCGATACCGGCAGCGCGATACCCAGCGGCGCGATTGACGGACTGCTGCGTTCACCGGTTGCAAACTCGCGGCGTGGCGGCTACGGCATCGGCCTATATCAGGCGTTCCAGCAAGCGCAAAAGCAGGGTTACATACTCAGTCTTGCCAGTAACGTTCCGGGCGACGTTCACTTTGAACTTGCGGCACGCGAGCCCGCATAAAGATCTGAAACTCTAGCATTGGCGCGGCTTCGCAGCCGCTTTTGCCCGGACAGGCGCGCCAATTATAGAGTTTTATCATTAGGGGAGCTTGCCGGCCTTGATCATGCGGTCGAAAAGCGCGTTCATCGACATCCACGTAACAATGTCGTCGAATGTCGCGTTCGGCGTACCGCTGGAGAAAACACGGTCACCATTCTGATTGTTGGTTTCATCGATCGAATTAGTACCTGTATCGCGACCAAGGGAAAATAGCACCACCGGCGCTTTGTCTGCGAGAGTTGCCACGGTCACACCGCAGTTGGTGGTCGGCGGCCCGCTTGCGAGGCCGGTCGCGCAGACGTATAGATGCGTGGTACTGGCGCCGACACTTGCCATGGTGGCGGCCCGCACGCCATCGGTGGTAGTGAGCGCAGAGGAGTTGCTATTGCTGACAGCATAGCCGACGCGACGTGCGGCTGTGCCGTCCACCCACGCGTCAGTGGCAAATCCGGCTGAATCCACGGGCGTAATGCCGAGCGTAACGGCGGGCAGAAAGCCAACCAGTGTGGTGCACGTGCCGCCGCCCAGCGGAGCTTCCTGGCCCGCACTGGTAGCTGTCGCGGGACAAGGGAGACGCCCGTTGGCGGCGGCGTACCCATAAAGTGCGTCTTTGACGCTCTCAAGAAGCTTTTGCGTATCCTCGACACGGCGTCGCTCAACCTGTGAGGCGAGAGGCACGGCAACCATCGCCAGCAACACGGAAATAATCACGATCACTACCGCAATCTCGATCAGCGAAAACCCGTCATTCCGCTTGTTATGGAAATGAACGTTAGCGGGGAATCGTCGAGACAGTATCTGCATAAACAGCGGTCATTGCGGTATGTGGATCGGCAAAGGTACGCGTGCTAGTACCGGTTGCGTTGGGCGCCTCTATGAAGTCTGCCACAGTCGTTCCGGCCGTGTAGCGATTTTGACCGGCAAGCGATTTGCCGGCGGATATCACCACTGCGTTGAGACCTGTGCGAGCGCCTGCCGTGAAGCAATTTGCGCTGCAAGCGGTGCCGCCAACCGCAGGAGAGGCATCGGGCGAAAGTGCAGCATATATAAACTCATTCCACTTTTCATTGACATACCAAGCCGGCATGGGCGAATAGACGCGGACATTGGACATAGCCATGACGCCACTGCCACTGCTACTTGCCGAGCCCGTTTGCATGGAAGATGACAAATCGAACGGCGCACCTGAACCTGTCGGCGACCAACGATCTACTGCGCCAAGCAATCCTGTGCCAGACATGCTCGCTGTAGTAAGGCTACGACGAACAAAGCCGCTGCCGTCGCTGGCGAAGGCGGTACCTCCACTTGCTTGAATGCCACTGGGTGCAATCGTAATAGTGCGTGTCTGCGTGCCGACATATGTGCCGTAATTTGAATAGGTACCGCTGCAGCACGTGCGTCGTTGCACCAAGTAGGACACTGCTTGTGTTTGCGAATAACTGTAAGCATCGCAATCCAGCTGATTCATGCTTGAGTATGCGCACTGCAGTGAAGGCGTCGCCACCGAGGAGACCTTCAGCGCCTGGAATTGTGCTGTCGTCACGGTACGTGGAATGGCCAACCCCGCCGTCGTCCGCAGTCGGCACTGATAAATACCGCCGAAGCAAAGAAAGCTGGGGGAAGACGAGATGCCGGGAGAAACAATATCGGATGTAGATGTCGTACCAATTGACCAGTTCAGCTCCGTCCTGAATCGCTGTGCGGACACGGTGGAATGAAACGGCACCAATCCAGCGGTCGTACCCGACACAGTCATGAATGCGTCCGGAATGGAGGTCGGATTGCCGACAGGAGCAAGCCATGGGTAGCGGCCGTATGCTGAACCGTAGTTAATCAGAGCTGCGCTCACCTGCTGCGCCACACGTTGTTCCACTCGTGCCATCAGGTCATCAACCGTAACGTACATGAGTCGATCGTTAAACGTTGTTGTCGCGTCGGCAGTAACGAACTCGTTGCTCAGCGCAGCGTTGTCGTAGGTTGCACACCGTTCGGCTGCCGGCAAGGCGCTCCAGCCCGCAGGCGTGGCAATCGCGTCGAGATAGTCCTTTGGCTGTGGCCGTGGCGAACCTGTGCGCGCTTGCGTACGACCGACAGTGGTCACCGGCATGCCGGGCATGATCAATACGAAGGCTACGCGATCACTCAAGAGTTTGCCTGTCTGATCGCAAACCTTGAGCCACGGAAATGGCGGCGCGGTCATGCTGGGGCACACAAAAGATACGGGCGTCGCCGCAACGGTGTCAGGATTCAGATAATTCAAGCAGGTATTGTTGGCAGCCAGATTGGCGCTCACCGCGTACCATGGCACCAGCCCGCTCACATCGTATTCATCTATACCATCTTGGGTAATACCGAGAACACTCCAGGGAATCCGCCCTATGCAGCGATAGTTGGCGCTCGAAGTGGTCAAAGCAGGAAGGCCATTTGTTGCCACCGCTGCCCCGTCCAGGCATCCGGTGTCGGACTTGCCGTCGTAGTTACTGTTCTGCAACGTATCGGGAACTGGCAATCTGCCCGGTCGCTCTGTGTCGGCAATATTGCCCACAGCCCACCCCAGCAAGGCATCACGCGCAATCAGCAGCCGCTGATCTGCGCTAGCCCCTTCAACAATGC
Source organism: Betaproteobacteria bacterium (assembly GCA_016790625.1). GTDB lineage: Bacteria > Pseudomonadota > Gammaproteobacteria > Burkholderiales > Usitatibacteraceae > UKL13-2. Next base: position 9,947 of record JAEUNB010000196.1, read on the forward strand.
GCCGCTCGACGCTGCTGCCACCGACAATGCCGGTCAGCAGCACGGCGCCCCCGATCGCAAGCATGGACAGCACGATAAGCAACAGGACTATGCCTCTCTGGCCTGCTGGCCAGGGTTTGCGGCAGTCTGGAGAACTGACGGGGGTAGGCATGGCGGAACCTGCTATTTGGTTCTCGCCTTTGTCGCGGCTTTCTTGCGTACAGCTCGCGCGACTGGCGGCGGCGCAGCCGAACCAGACTTGACGTTTTCGACCACGGAAATGCGCACATCGGCCAACGAAATACCGACGGAGCTCGCGCTGATTTTTTCGGCGAGTTGTCTTCCCGGCCGCTCAATGGGAGCGCCATCGACCCACACCGTAACACCGCCATCACCACGCTTAACATAACCATTAATGACGGAGCGCGCCTCAACTGTTTCGCCATCAGCCTGCTGGGATGCGTTTTTGGGCCGGTTACGCAATTGGTCCATTCGGTTGCGCTCGCGATCGCTGAAGAAAAGCGTACCAGCAAGTGGGGACGTATTGGCATTGGGAGAAATTACGGACCCCGTCGATTCGGCACCAGGCGTGCCCGGACCTGCGCCCGCAGCTTGCGCGCTGGCCACGCCGCCGAAGATATGCCCAAGCACGATTGCGAGCATGACTGAGGCCCTTGAAGGTCGAATCACGACACGCCACCCGTAGAGCGCGACTCGTTAACAGACGTACGCAGTCCGGGTGTAGATGCGGGGGCACGTTTATCCTTTAACGTAACCCACTCCAAACTACATTCAGCCTCGATCGAGGTGCCCGGTTTATCGGCATCCGCCAAAGCGGGTATTTCTGAGTCGCTCGCTGGGGATGGGGGCTGTTCTTCTAGGGTTCTCTTGATGGAGCACCTATCAAGCGGAAAGAAGCCTCGCTGTATTCTCGGGAACTCATCAAGAAAATTCAGCAAATCTCGGTCGTGATAAGCGTTGATTTTCATCCGGATTCTGCTCGCCATGATATTGACGGCCGGATAGTTGGCGCCCGTTGCAAACTTAAGCGGCCGCTGAGGATAAATATCGTATTCCAGTTTTAGCAAGCGATGTCGCTTTCGCAACTGATCCAACGCCTCCACCAAGTCCAGCCGCTGCTCGGGCGCGAAGGCTCCGCGCGCCAGCAGTGACTTGTAGGTTTCTTCGGAACCTTGCAAATCATCGCGTTCACGCTTGATTGCCTCGACACGACTACGCTGCTCCGACAGTCCGCGCTGGGAAACAACACTGGAGTTTTTTTCCGCCTGCCAATAGAGATAACTTCCCCCAATCAGGAAAATCGCCACCCCCAAACCCGCCAGGGCAACAGATACTGCAAACCTGAGCACCTTGAATCCGCTGACGCGCGTTGCGCTGCTCATACTCCTCCCCGGTCACGTACGATTTTCAGCGTGAATAGCAGCCGGTCAGTCTCCTGGGGCAGCTGGACTGCACGCAAGAGGGCTCCGGACCTGGTGTCGACCGGGAGTGTGATCGCGCTGGCTTTCAGATTGGGAGTTTTATTTAATTCTCCGAGCAAGCGATCAATGCTATCGAGAGCGGCGCGGTAATCACCCTTGAAACGCTCGACCGAACCCTCGACTATTAGTATTTCGAACTTGTTGCCTGGTAAAGAAGCATCTCCCTCGTTTGGTGCAGCAACGAGAGGCGATGGGGTCGCGGGAGCACCTTGGATAGCCTTGGCTTCCGAACGTATCGATTGAGCGGCGCGGGGCGCTGCCGCTTGGCTAGGCGGCGTAAAATCCCTGTCGTGATGCGGCATCCAAACAACTTGAAGGAGTTGCATACCGGGGTATTTTGACCAAACACTCGCCAACTCCTTCAAAAACACGCCCGGTGCCGCCGGCTGTGGCCGCATCTGCGCGCGAAAGAAAGAACTAGAATCGCGAACCGTATCAGTTGCAGCAGCTTGCCCACTGATCTCCTTGGCTATAGCCTGATACTCCGTCTTCAGTTGACGCAGCTGTGGTTCCCGCTTGTCGATCTCGGCAGATACAGCGGCTGCCTGATATAGATTGAAGCCGGCGCCAGCCGCTCCGATCGCAAGCAAGCCTGCCGTAACACCATACAGGGCAATTTTCGCTTTGCGAAATGCCGCATAACGCGTTTGTTCCTTTTCCGCAAAATGATTCTCGATGCTGCTCTGTGCATACAAATGAACCAGCACCTCCTCAGCGTGAGAGGACACCGGTCCCGGCTTGAGCTTGATTTTTGCGGCGACTTCCTCGATATCAAGGAAACGATATTTGAGCAACGGAAAACTCCGGGCCGCCTCGGCGATCATCGCGTGATCGCGCGCATGCACCAGCATGCAGACTTCCAGAGTGTCGCCGCCGGCAAAATATCGCAGGCTGTCGAGGTACTGCCAGGTACGGCTGATTTCTGCGGCAATCAAACTGCCGACTGACTGGCCTTCGTCGTAAATAATCGGCGTGAGACGACTGAATTTGATCTGCTTGTTCTGGAAGTACGTTTGGCGCAATCCAAAATCCGGGACAATAGTCACCAACAGCGTGTGCGTGAAGAAAAGTCCCAGTTCCTTGGGCAATCCCGCCGACAGAACTGCCGAGGAATAAATACCCTCAAGCGGTACCTCGGCCTTCTCCAGCACGGCCAGCCACGGCGTAAGCAGGTCAGGGTTGGTTATGGCGTGATAAAGCACGCGGTCATCGCGCCGCCCTTCTTCCTCCCTATCCTGCACGATCGCATGCCGGAAGTTGCTGGCGCGGTATAGCTGCGCCAGCTTACGCCCGAGCACGGCGTCCCGATCATTGCCTCGCAAGTGCGGGACGGTGTCGGTCCGGAAATCCTCTTCGATCAGGTCCGTGACGAAATAAGTCGGAGAAGCCGCATGCTGGGCGATGTACTCGCCAAACTCGATTGAGTCAGCTTCACTTGCGCTGAACACATTTCGCTCAACGATACTGCCACCGCCCCACACCAGCGTGGTCAGTTTATCGTTTGTCAAATAGAGAAAGTGCTTGGCCACGGGGATGCGCTAAAACTTGATCTTCGAAATAACGTCGTACATCGGATTGAATACCGTCACCAAAATACCGATCAGCACACCACCCAACACCACAGTCAGGATCGGCTGAATCATTTCCTGGATCTTGCTCATCTGTTCTTTGACATCGCGATTGTAGAAATAGCTCACATTCAACAGCGATGTATCCAGCGCACCGGTTGATTCGCCGACTTTCAGCATGCGCAACACCAATGGCGGAAATAGGCGCGCATTCTGAAACGCCTGCGTAATGCCGGTGCCGTCATTGATCTCGCGGCCGACACGCTGCAGCCCTTCTTCGATCACCCGGTTGCCAACAATCTTTTCGGAAATCTGAATGCAATCCAGCACACCCAGGCCAGACTGATACATCAATGCAAAATAGGTAGAGAAGCGAGCCAGGATAATCTTGGTCATCAACGGCCCCATGATGGGCAGTTTTAGCATCAGCCCATCAATACGGTACTTGGCATCATCGCTGGTTTTGGCGACAACTATCAGCGCAATGACGACAGCAATTGGCACGCCAACAAACAGGAACCAGTACTTCTTCATCACCAGTGACACGGCAATCAGCGCCATGGTTGACGCCGGCGGGTTGGGCGTGAGCGCCTTCATCGTTGCCCCGAGTTGCGGCACGAGAAATACCATCAGACAGAACACCACGGCGAATATCACGGTACCCGCGAAGATCGGATACATCATCGCTTTCTTGACCTGAGCCGCCAGCTCATCCTGCCACTTCAGGTTTTCAGTCAGCTTCGAAAGTACCTCGGGTAGCTGGCCGGATTGCTCACCGGTTCTGATCAATGCGACAAAAACCTGATCGAACGCCTGCGGGTGTTCCGCCATGGCATCAGACAGTTTCTTGCCGCCCTCTACGTCTTCAAGCACGCTGGCGACAATCGCCTTGAACCCATCATTTTCGATGGTATCGCGCAGATCGGTCAGCGCATCGATGATCGGCACACCGGCACGCATGAGTTGATCCATATGAAAACAGAATGTGATCAACTCCTTTCGCGTGACGCGCCGGGTGCGCATGAGCGTGGATTTTTTGATCGACTGAAACGTGACCAAATCCAGCCCAAGGCGCTTGAGGCGCATCTCGAGGTCGACCGGGTTGATCGCATCGGCATTCCCGGAAAGGATGCTTCCGCTTTCGTCGATGGCGCGATACGAATACGAAGCCATGCTGGGTCCTATGCAACTCGGTCGGTAAGGTCAACGACCCGCGAAATTTCGTCGAGACTGGTCTGGCCGGTCAGCACACGCGAGACCGCGTCTTCGGCCAGCGTCCTGAAGCCGGTTCGCCGGGCCGCCTCACGGATTTCCCGGCCCGTGGCCCGTCTTGCGATCAATTCATCGATGTCGCCATTCATCTTGAATAGCTCCATGATCGCAACCCGGCCTCGATATCCAGTGTTGTCGCAATGCTCGCAGCCTACCGCTCGATAAATATCTCCGGTCCAGCTTGAGTCAACGCCGAGAATTTTTTGCGTCAACTCATCATCCGGGTGATAGGGTTCCCGGCAGTGGGTGCAAAGCCGTCGCATCAGGCGTTGCGCAACCACGCCAATAATGTTGCCCGCCATGATGTCCGGTAGTACACCCAAATCTTGAAGTCGCGGAATCGCGCCAATTGCAGAATTGGTATGCAGGGTTGAATAGACTTGGTGGCCGGTCATTGCCGCCCGAAATGCCATCTCGGCGGTTTCCTGATCACGGATTTCGCCGACGAGAATGACGTCCGGATCCTGGCGCATCATCGAGCGGATTCCGCTGGCAAAGTCGAGTTTGGCGACCTCATTCACCGATGTCTGACGGATCATTGCCATCGGATATTCGACCGGGTCTTCCAGCGTCATGATATTGACGCCCTCGGTATTGACGTGATTGAGGATCGAATAAAGCGTAGTCGTCTTACCCGAGCCCGTGGGACCGGTAACCAGGATGATTCCCTCAGGCCGCGCCATCATCAGCCGAAGCATCTTGAGCTCATCCTCCTGCAGCCCCAAGTCTTCCAGCGGCACAATGCCTTTCTGACGGTCGAGGATACGCAGCACCACGTTCTCACCATGCGTGGTGGGTTGCGCGGAGACGCGAAAGTCCACCGAGCGGCCCGACAGGCTCAGCGAAATGCGACCATCCTGCGGCGCACGCGTTTCGGCGATATTCATTCCGCTGATAACTTTAAGGCGGACCACCATTGCCGACCAGTAATTCTTGTGCAGCGATCGAATTTGTCGTAACACGCCGTCAATGCGGTAACGAATTCGCAGAAATCCGTGTTCAGGCTCAAAATGGATATCGGATGCACCGCGCTTTACCGCATCGTTGAGCAGCGCATCAACCAGGCGAACTACCGGCTGGCTATACTCATCGAATTCGGTCGCGAGACTTTGATAGTCGATTTCACCGGTTTCAATCTCGTTAAGAATTCCGTCGATCGAGAGTTCAAAGCCATAGTGCTGCTCGATGCCGATCGAGATGTCCGATTCGCGCGCAAGCACCTGCTCGATTCGGACATCGTCCTTGATCAGGGCCCGAATCTGGTCCAGCGCAACCACGTTGGACGGGTCGGCAACCGCCAGCAACAGCTTTCTTGCCTGCTTGTCGTAGTCAACCGGCAGCACTTGATAACGGCGGGCGATATCCTTCGGCACCAGCGCCAGAGCATTGTGATCAATGATGGTGTTTGAGAGGTCAATGGCAACCTGCCCAAGACTCTCGGACAGCGTATCGCGTATTGTCGCCTCGGTAACAAAGCCGAGTCGCACCAGAATCTTGCCGAGCGCGGTTTTAGATTTGCGCTGCTCAGTCAGCGCGATATTCAGTTGGTCGGGCGAAATAACGCCACGCGAGAGAAGCGTCTGTCCAAGCGGAAGCTGCGAAATAGGAGAGTTCACTTGATCCATTTATTGCTGGCTTTCCTGGAGGCCAACGTCTCTAGTCAATTTTCGTGTATTGGATTGTAGCAACCGGCTCAACGCTCGGAGGCGACTGCCAATTCACGCAAGCGCCTGGCGACCACTGCTTTGTCGAATTGCCCGCCTGCATCGACTGGCATCGCCAGCGCTTTCGAGTAATAGTCCCGAGCCAAAATCTGCTTGCCAAGCTGGTCCAGGCTTACGGCCAAGTTATAAACGTAGTCGGCCCGGGTCGCGTCAAGCCGATATGCTTCGAAGTATGCCTGCTGCGCCTCAACCCAGCGCCGATCAGACGCCAGCCTATTTCCCAAGGCGAAGTGAAGCGCGGCCGATTCAGGGAATTTCGACAAAAGGGTTTTGATCTCAACCTCAGTCGACTCCGGGCCGGTCCGGTTGATTGACATCAGCCCGGCGATTGCGCCCGTATTTCTTGGGTCGATCGCCAAAACAGCGCGAAAGTGCCTTGCCGCAGCAACGGCGTCCCCATTGCGCGCAAAAGCGGTTGCCAGCCCCAGATGGGCATCGGTATTCAGCGGCTCGCTCTGCACCAGATTGGAGTAACGCGTTACCGCAACAGCGTAGTTACCCTCCTTCAGCGATTGATAGGCCGCCGAAAGCTCAGTAGATACAGCAGTCGGAGCGATTGACCGGGTGAGCTTCAACGTCACTGGCGCGTCACCCGAAGGAGGTATCTGCTTTAACGCTTTGGCAAGGGCTTCACGCTCATCGAGTCCACGCGCAATCCCCGCTGCAACCGCTGCCGACGGGACGGGGACTGACGGTTGGTCGATCGCTGGGGGCAACAAAGGCGGCAACGGCGCCTCGGCCACAACTGCAGGAGGTTCGGGAGGCGTTGCTGCGGTAGTCGGCTGCGGGGGCACTGTTGGAGAGATTGCAGCGGGCTGTGGCATGACTGGCGTTGCGGGACGGTTTGCCATTGCCGCTGGCTTGGAAATTCGATTCAGCTCGCTCCAGACATACCAGCCCCCCCCACCAACGACGGTGATGCCAACCGCCAACGCCGGTAGCAACCACTTTCTGCCCGACGCTGAGTCCGCCGACATAGTTTGCTTGGCAACAAATACACTCTTTGCCGTTTCTCGATCCGCAACAGGCGCTCCTTTGGTCGCCGGCATTGTCCTTGGGACAGGCGTCTCAGCCGATAGCCTGGGGGCGCCGATGGAGTCGATCGGCATCTGCTCAAGCGATAACTCTCGACTGGGAAACGGCGACCGGTTGCCGGGTTCGCTTCGGCCTTTCTCAATCGGAGAACGCGGCGCTGGTGGCTCATCCTCGTAGTCCGCCAAACGAAGCTCACCAACATCTAGCTGAGGGGCGTGCGCCACGCTTGTAGCATCAATTGCCGATGGTTCAACTCCTACACCCCGACTTTCCGGCGCAGCCGGAACAGGTGCATCCCCTCGTTCGGCAGACAACTTGGCGCGCTTAGCCTCCTCGGCTCGCTTGAGCGCGTCGAGGAGCAGACTCATGGCGCTTTCCTTGGCTCCCCTTCAACGACAACCGGAACGGGCTGGTAGGTCTTCGGATTCATCAAATCCACCGACGGCGATGGATCCTTGAAAAACTGCGAATCCGGCAAGTATTTGCGGTAGTCCGACAGATCGGCATCAAGACTGGCTTCGCGGACGACCATCGCCCGGATAAAAACCACCAGCTCACTTTTTCGACCGGTATCGTTTCGATAACTGACGGCATCACCGAGTACCGGAATTCTCGCCAGCAGCGGCAGGCCATCGCGACTTGTTTGCAGACTGTCCTGCATCAGGCCCCCAAGCACTGCGGTTTGTCCACTGGCAACACGCATCATGGTTTCGAATTCGCGAGTCTGTATCTGTGGAACCCTGCTAACTACACCGGCCCTACCCAGATCCGGATTGGGATCATTGACGTATGAAGTTACCCGAGTCACGCTTGGCCGGACATTCAGGTTGATAATGTCGTTATCGCTGATCTGCGGCGTGACATTCATTACGAATCCTTCAGGAACAACGTTTGGAGTGGTGTTGTACGAAACGATTGCCTGCGCGGTCGTAGTACCCGGCGTCACCGTCGACTGCACAGTGAAATAGATCGTGTTCTCAACCACTCGCATAACCGCAGTCTGGTTATTGAGCGTCATGATCTTCGGGCTCGAAAGCACTTTGGTATTGCCAAACGAATTCAGCAGTTTGATCGTGCTGCTGATATCTCCGCCTGCCGCCGCGTTGGGGTTTCGGTACTGAACGGAAAAGAAGGGTGACTCGGTAAGATTTGCGCCGGTGAAGTTCTGGCGAATTGAATAACCCAGACCTTGCAGCCCCAGCGCGGACCAGTCCACACCAGATTGATAATTGTCGTTCAGCACAACTTCAACCACAGTCGCCTCGATCAGCACCTGCCGACGGGCGGAGCCACCGATTTGCTCGATGAATTCGGCAACTCTTTCCTGCTGACGTGATGTCGCGCGCACAACAAGTGTTCCGGTTTCAGGGTTGACGATAACCGATGCAGCTTCGCGGAACGTCAAAGTTTGGGAGACCGACTCCTGGGCGCTCTGGTTATCGGTGACACCAGGCCCGGCTGCAGCGGCATTTTGCGCAGTCGATGAATTGGTACGGCGTTGCGCCGATGATTGTGTCTGCTGAGACTGCGCACGCGTGGACGAGGTTTGCCCTTGGGATCGATTTTGCACAATAGTCTCGGAGCTTCCCTCCGGCAACAGCTTGTCGGTCTCGCGGAGAATATCCCGGACGTTCTTTTCCAGATTTTCCCAGAAACGATTTTTCGATACGGCATCCAAGCGTATCTGTGAGCTATTCTGGCCTGTGCCGGTACCTCCCGTGTTGCCACCGCCCGTACTACCCACGCCGCTGGGGCCGACCACCTGAGTCTGCACGCCAATGGTTCCAGTCGAATCGCGCGTCATGTTGACGTAGTCAACCTTGTATATCCTGAGATACGGCGTATCAGGGCGAACAACGATATTGGGACCGTCGATTTCCCAACGCATATCCACCTGCTTCGACACACGCGTCAATATTTGTTTCAACGTTTGGTCAATCGCATTGAGCGTTACACGGCCTTCAATGCCCGCGTGAATGTCGATATTGACCTTGGTGTCGCGACTGATCGCAAACATCAATTCCTGCACCGGGACGTCTTTTACTGTTACCGAATACTTCATCTCATCCACGCGCGGCTGCGGTGGGGGAGGCAAAGGGATCTGCCTTACGGGTTCAGGAATGGATGATCCAGCAGTCGCTGTCGATTTTGTCGGACCCGATGTGGTCGAAAGGTCTGTTTTGAGATGCCCTTCGGTGCGCGCCACTGGCCGGGTACCGCATCCGGCCAGCGCTATGGCCAGAAGCACCGAAGCCGCGATCGCGGCCCTGTCATGCACCCAGCGCCCGGTAAACAACGGACAGTAGCTGTTCATTGCCGACGATCCTGTTTTGCGCTTTCGCTGTCTGACATTTTGCTCACTTAGGTCGCCAATCCGATACGCGTTGCGCCGGAAAAATATTATTGCTTTGTATGCAATCGACTTTATAGAAGGATTGTCCAATAAAAGCAATGGCTTGGGTCGTATTTCAAAAATAAATCTTACTTTGTATGGCGACTTGCCCAAACACGGGAACTCGTAATATCGCTAGCGACGCTCAATGCCGGGCGCACGAATATCTTCTGTTATCGCCCCAACTGATCTGGCATAGGGCCGGAATTTGGTCAGCCTGACCGGCAATCGCGCCAGTTCGTCGCTCGCCTCCGCCCGGTCGGCGAAATTTCCATACAGGACGCCAACTCGCGGATTCTCCATTGTGCCTGTTGGGTACACCATAATGCGGTCTGCATTCAGCTCCCGGCTGGCTTGACGCAAAAAACCTTCGATTGCCGGCCTTTCGCGCGAATCCGCCATCATCAGCTGAATGGCATATCGATTTCCCGCCAGCGCCCGAATGCGAGCAGTATCGGCACTCATTCGCGCGTCAAGCCAATCCACTTCCGCAGCGCTGGGTGTACTTGCAACGGGCGTCGGGACCGGAACAGCCGCCGGCACGGGTGGATTGACGGGCGCAGGCGCCACGACTTCCAGCCGTTCCACTGCGGCCGGTGCAGGCTGTGTCTTGGGCGTGGAGGCATCCGCTGTGACTGACGGCTTGGCGGGCACGTCCGGCTGCGCTTTGGCCGATGGCGGCTGTATAGCCACAACCACCGGTGCTTCCGGTACGGTAACGCGGCCGGCAATGAAACCGATTGCGATACCGACGAGTAGCGATCCTGCAATCGCCCACCTCGCACGATGCCCGCCAGACACTGCCCGTAGCACGATCTGCGTATCGCTTATCGCCGCGCGCACATGATCGGGAGTAATGGTGAATGTGTTCTCCGCGTAAGCGGCGAGCAGCGTCTTGTCGGCATAGATGTTGATGCGCCGGGTCAGGCCTTCGGAGGCCTCTGCAATCAGCTTGAGCGCTTCGGGAGTGAAGAGGTCGGGGCCCTTGTAGCCCGCAGCTCGCAGGCGAAAATTGAGATAGTCCTTGATATCGCGCGGCGGCAACGGCATTAGGTTGAAGCTATGGGTAATGCGTTCCTTCAACTGCCGCATATTGGGCAGCATCAGATGCTGATCCAGCTCGGGCTGGCCAAACAGCACGATCTGCATCAGTTTGTGATGGCTGGTTTCAAGATTGGACAGCAGCCGAATTTCCTCCAGCGTTTCCAGCGGCATGGCATGCGCTTCATCGATCAGCGCCACGACCTGTTTACCCTCGCTGTGGATGGCGATCAGCCGCTCCTGCAGGGCGCGGATCAGCTTGGTGGTATTGCCGCCATGCAATTCCACGCCAAGATCGTCGGCTATCGTCGCCAGCATCTCGTCAGGCGAGAGCGAGGGTACCGCGAGATAGATGGTCTCGACGTTCTCGGGTAGACGTTCCATCAGCACCCGGCAAAGCATCGTCTTCCCGGCCCCGACCTCGCCAGTGACTTTCACCATCCCTTCGCCGCTGGTAATTGCGTATATCAGCGCCTCAAGCGTTTCGCCACGGCTGGCGCCGGCAAAGAAAAACTCCGTGTGAGGCGTAATCTTGAAGGGCGCTTCGGTAAGGCCGAAATGATCAAGGTACATCGTCATTGCAGTTCAACGCGGCAGGTTGGGACAAACGAATGGCAGTTTAGCACTGCGCTTACTCTCTATCCTTGGTTTGCCCCGGTCGCAGCGCGTCCAAACGGCTGTACAGCGTGGACCGCGATATGCCCAGCAATCGCGCTGCTTGCGACATATTGCCCCTGGCAAGCTCGACTGCGGCATCGATATACTGCAGCTCGACTGCGGCGAGCGCCGTCGCAAGGCTAAAGCCGGTAGATGCCTCAATCTCGCTGGCGATACTGCTTGGAACCGAACCCGCCGCAGCTTCAAGCTGTTGGCTGGGCGGTGCCGATAACTCGAATTCGGCAAACAGTTCTTCCTTGCCAATTGTGTAACCCGAGTGCTTTGCAGTCAGACGTATGACGATATTCTTCAGTTCTCTGACATTCCCTGGAAATACATACTCCAGCCAGGCTTCGCGCGCGGCATCATCCAACACGAACGGTTTGGTTCCGTGTTTTTCCGCATATAGATTCCGGTAGTACTCGAGCAATTTGAGCTTGTCTTCGCCAAGATCGCGCAGCGGCGGCACGAGCAAAGAAAACACCGAGAGACGATGGTAAAGATCGGCGCGGAACCTACCCGCTCTTACCTCGGCGCGCAGGTCACGATTGGTCGCCGCAATTATTCGCGCGCGTGAATGTCGCGTCTGCGTTTCGCCTACCCGCTGGAATTCGCCATTCTCAAGGACGCGCAACAATTTAGGCTGAAGATCCAGCGGCAACTCGCCAATTTCATCGAGGAACAATGTGCCTTCACTGGCATCCTCAAAATACCCGGCTTTATTGCCAGCGGCGCCGGTAAAAGCCCCCTTCGCGTAGCCAAACAGCGTGGGTTCAACAAGGTTGGTCGAAATCGCAGCGCAATTCAGCGCCAGAAAGGGCAACTTCGATCGAGGACTCAGATAGTGCAGCGCTGCGGCCACACGCTCCTTGCCACTTCCAGACTCCCCTTCGATCAGGGCAGGGAAGGCAGACGAAGCATACAGATCAATCTGGCTTTTCAGTTTGCGCATCGCCTGGCTGTCGCCAATCAATCCGTGCGCAGCCTCCTCGGCATCGGCGGTTGCACCCTCCTGCTGAAGCCTGAGGGCCGCATGCAGCAACTTCTTCAGGCGTGCCGGGTCGCACGGCTTGGGTACCAAGTCCGCCGCTCCCAAGGCACGGGCGCGACGCGCATTCGAGTCTTCGTTCTGTCCCGATAGAACCAAGATACGAATCGCCGGAGACCATGACAACAAATCCCCAACCAATCGAAAGCCCTCGGTCGGCAAATCAGGCATTGGCGGAAGGCCGAGATCGATCAGAGCAATCGCCGGCCGGAATTTCCCATCCCGCAACTTCTCCATAGCTTCCACTCGGGACTGGCATGCAAGAATTTCGAAGTCGTCGGCAAGCACGAAAGACAGGCTCTCGCCGATCAAGGGATCGTCATCGACGATCAAGAGGGCTGGTTTTGATGACACGCCAAAGAAGACTGGATCAGGGGTTGAATATCGAGTATCCGGCGGAATTTCAAGTGAACTCCGCCCAGCGTAAAAGGTCTGTCACGGGCTCGCCAAATCTATCGGAACCCGCAATGCGTAGCAAATTTGCCGCTTGATTTGCCCGCACAACGGGGACTCTTAGCGGCAATGATAAAATGAATACGCGTTTTTGCAGGTTGAAAGCGTGTCCGCCAGTCCTGCCCAATAACGACTCACTCACAAAAGCGACGCCCCGGTTTTGAATCAAACTACCACACAATCAATGGTCGAAATCGACAACGTGGATTTCGCCTACGGCAAGCGCGCGATCCTGAAAGGCATCAGCCTTAACGTGCCAAAAGGCAAAGTCGTGGCGATCATGGGCGGCTCAGGCTGCGGCAAGACCACTCTGCTACGCTTGATTGGTGGGCAGCTTATTGCCTCCAAGGGCCGCGTGCTCGTCGGCGGACAGGATGTAGGCACGCTCGACGCCGAAGCGATGTACGCCATGCGACGGAAAATGGGCATGCTGTTCCAGTTCGGTGCCCTGTTCACCGACATGTCGGTTTTCGACAATGTCGCCTTTCAGCTGCGAGAGCACACCGATCTGCCGGAAGAAATGATTCGGGATCTGGTGCTGATGAAGCTTGATGCGGTAGGGTTGCGCGGGACGGCAAAGCTCTTTCCCGCCGAACTTTCTGGTGGCATGGCGCGGCGTGTCGCCTTGGCTCGCGCCGTTGCGCTTGACCCTATGCTGATCATGTACGACGAACCGTTTGCCGGTCTCGATCCAATTTCTTTAGCCGTAGTCGGCCAAACCATACGCCGGCTGAACGATGCGCTGGGCGCAACGTCGATTCTGGTGACGCACGATGTCGTGGAGTCGCTGCAAATCGTCGACTACCTGTATTTCGTATCCGGCGGCAAGATTGTCGGGCACGGCACCCCGGATGAGATCCGCAATTCGGAAGAACCCTTCATTCGGCAATTCGTGCGTGCCGAACTCGACGGCCCGACGCCATTTCATTATCCGGCTGGCGACTACGCCAACGAATTGGGCCTGTCACCTGCAGCCCTGAGGGCTAAATGATCAAAGCACTGCGCAGCCTCGGCAGCCGAGGCATAGATACCATCTGGCGCGGCGGTGCCATGGCCCGTTTTTTCTGGATGGTGTTGATGTCGTCCGGCATCAGCTTTCGCCGCTTCCGGCTCACCATCCGGGAAATTTACTTTGCCGGCGTGATGTCGCTGGTCATCATCATGGTGTCCGGATTATTCGTTGGCATGGTGTTAGGGCTGCAAGGATTCGAGACTCTACAGAAATACGGTGCCCAGGAAACCATGGGCGTTCTCGTGGCGCTTTCTTTGGTTCGCGAGTTGGGGCCTGTGGTATCCGCGCTGCTTTTTGCCAGCCGCGCCGGCTCTGCGATTACTGCCGAAATCGGCCTGATGAAAGCGACTGAGCAACTCAAGGCGATGGACATGATGGCCATTGACCCGATTGCCCGAGTGGTCGCACCGCGCTTTTGGGCTGGAGTGATCTCGATGCCTTTGCTGGCTGCCCTGTTCTCAGCCATGGGAATTTTCGGTGGCTACATTGTTGGCGTAGCCCTGATCGATATCGATCCGGGCGTGTTCTGGAGCAATATGCAGGCCGCCGTCGATTTCCGCTATGACGTGCTGAACGGGTTTGTAAAATCATTCGTATTTGGTGTGGCGGTATCCATCATCGCCACATTCGAAGGCTTTGATGCGGACCCAACTGCCGAGGGCGTGTCTCGCGCCACCACGCGTACCGTTGTCACTGCCGCACTGACCGTATTACTGTTGGATTTGATCCTGACCGCATTCATGCTTAGAGGTATTCACTGATGGAACGAAAAAACATAGACCTGATGGTCGGGATTTTTCTGCTGATGGGCGTCATTGCCCTGCTGGTACTCGCACTGCGCGTTGGCAATCTAGGCTCCGAGCGCGTCGCCGAAATTTACTCGGTCGAGGCACGGTTCGAGAACATCGGCGGCCTCAAGCAGAAAGCGCCGGTAAAGAGTGCCGGCGTTTTGGTTGGACGTGTAACCGACATCCGCTTCGACAACCAGAAATTCCAGGCTGCGGTTACCCTTACGCTCGACAAGCGCTACAGCTTCCCCAAGGACACCAGCGCATCGATCCTGACTTCCGGCCTGCTCGGCGAGGTCTACATCGGACTGGAAGCCGGTGGTGACGACAAAAACCTTCAAAACAACGACAAGATCACCCTCACCCAATCAGCGGTGGTGCTGGAGCGGCTGATCGGCCAATTCATGTTCAGCAAAGCTGCCGAAGGTACGAACGACAAGCCTGCTGAAAAGAAATAGACGTAAACCGCGAACGCTCAGTTGCGTTTTGCCTCTAACCATCCTCCATTTTGAGAATCGTCAACGCCATGTACAAAAAAGTTTCCCTTCTGGCTCTTGTTGTGCTCAGTGCATCTTTGTTCACACTTTCCGCCCGCGCAGAAGCGCCGGACGAACTGGTGCGCCGCAGTACCAACGACATCCTTGCGGCCATCAAGGCGGATAAAGACTTGCAGGCAGGCAATCAGGCCAAAATCGAAAAGCTGGCCGAAGAAAAAGTACTGCCTTACTTCAACTTTGCCCGCATGACGCAACTTGCCGTCGGCCGCAATTGGCGCGATGCCAGCGATGCACAAAAGAAATCGCTGACCGACGAATTCCGCAATTTGCTGGTTCGTACCTATTCGACTTCGCTGTCCCAGTATCGCAACCAAACCATTGAAGTGAAGCCGCTGAAAATTGCGGCCGCCGATACGGAAGTGGTCGTAAAGACCCAGGTAAATCAGCCCGGTGGTCAACCAATACCGATCGACTACAGCCTCGAGAAAGCCGCCAATGGCTGGAAGGTTTATGACGTACTGATCGATGGCGTTTCGCTGGTTACCAACTATCGCAGCTCGTTCAATACCGAGATCCAGAAAAGCGGCATTGACGGCTTGATCAAATCGCTCGCCGATCGAAACGCCAAGAACGCAGCCAAGAAATAGCAGCGAAGAACAATGAACCAGTCCAGCACTGTCGTCGGCGAGGTCCTCAAAATCGAGGGCGCGCTGAATTTCGCCAGCATGCCGCGCTTGTTGTCGGAAACCAGCGCCTACGCGATGCAACAGGACCTGCCTGACTATCTGGCGATCGATTTCGCCAATGTGACGGAGATCGATTCGTCAGCGGTGGCGCTGCTGCTGCACTGGCGGCGTCAGGCCGCGCGGCTGGACAAGGCACTACGTTACATCCACATCCCCGCCAACCTGCTGTCGCTAGCTGAGCTTTACGGTGTGGACCAGTTGATACATTGCCCCTCGCAACAGACCTGCCCTACAACATCAAAATAAGCCGAGCCGGCGGCACCCGCCGGCTGCGAACATGCAACCAGCAATCGAAGTTGAAGGCGTCGAAAAACGCTTCGGTCAGTTCGTAGCGCTTGCCGGAGTTTCGTTGCAAGTTCAGCAGGGTGAATTTTTCGCCCTGCTTGGCCCCAACGGTGCTGGTAAGACCACGCTGATTTCTGCCCTTGCCGGGCTTACCCGCGCAAACGCAGGTTCGCTGAAAGTCATGGGTTTCGATGTCTCCAGCCAATACCGTGACGCTCGCAAGGCGCTCGGCATCGTGCCGCAGGAGATCGTCTTTGATCCGTTCTTCTCAGTACGTGAGACGCTTCGTTTTCAGGCCGGCTACTTCGGCATTGCGCGTGGTGCCGCATTGGACAGCTGGATTGATGAACTACTGGCCAAACTATCGCTGGGCGACAAAGCTGATAGCAATATGCGGCAATTGTCCGGAGGCATGAAGCGCCGCGTGCTCGTGGCGCAGGCGCTGGTGCATCGCCCCCCGGTCATCGTGCTGGACGAGCCCACCGCCGGCGTCGACGTTGAATTGCGGCAAACGCTATGGAGCTTTGTCCGCGAGCTCAATGCCAAGGGCCACACCATCCTGCTGACCACACACTATCTCGAAGAGGCGCAGCAGCTTTGCACCCGCATCGCGATGATGAAACAGGGCCGCATCGTTGCTATGGATACAACAGAGCATTTGCTTAACGCCTTCTCCGAACGCGTACTGCGGGTCAAGATCGACGGCGAGTTACCAGCAGAATTGCAGCAGGCTTGCGCCAAGCAGGAAGGCGCATGGCATTTCTTCCCGATTCACGACTACGACGAGGTAGAAACTCGGCTATCGCAGTTGCGCCAATCTGGCGTACATATTGTGAATCTTGAGGTCGCCGAACCCGACCTGGAGGAAGTGTTCGTCAAGCTTATGCACAAATGACCATGACCGGCTTTCAGACTCTGCTCCGTAAAGAAATCCTCCGGTTCTGGAAAGTAGCCTTCCAGACCGTCGCCGCACCGGTGCTGACCGCACTGCTGTACATGATGATTTTCTCCCATGTCATGTCCGGCAGCGGCGCCGCATTCAGCGGCGTCACCTATGAGCAGTTCCTGATTCCCGGCTTGGCGATGATGTCGATGCTGCAGAACGCGTTTGCCAATACATCTTCATCGCTGATCCAGTCCAAAATCACCGGCAATATCCTGTTTATCCTGCTGCCGCCGCTGTCGCACTGGGACTACTACGGCGCCTATCTGGTTGCCGCTGTGATCCGCGCAATTGCCGTGGGCCTGGGCGTGTTCCTCGTAGGCATCTTTGTGGCGCATATCCCGGTTCACAACATTGCCGTCATCATCGCGTTTGCCGTGCTGGGCAGCGGCATGCTCGCGGCGCTTGGCATCATTGCGGGGTTGTGGGCTGACAAGTTCGACCAGCTGGCGGCTTTCCAGAATTTCCTCATCATGCCGCTTACCTTCCTGTCCGGCGTGTTCTATTCGATTCACTCTTTGCCGCCGTTCTGGCAGGGTTTGTCGCACCTGAATCCCTTCTTTTACATGATCGACGGCTTCCGCTACGGATTCTTCGGCAAATCGGACGTTTCGCTGGCGCTTTCGCTATCCATCACCGCGGCGTCATTCTTTTGCCTTTCGGCTGCCACCCTTTACTTGCTAAAATCAGGCTACAAGTTACGGCAATAGCTGTCGGCACTTGGCCCCGTACTAGCGAACCCAGCCCATGGTCACCCCTGACGCGATCGAAAACTACATCCGCGAAAAACTCGACTGCCAGCATCTGGCGATCGAGGGCGATGGCGCGCACTTTCAGGCCGTGATCGTTTCGGACGCCTTTGCCGGCAAATCCCGCGTACAGCGCCACCAGATCGTCTACGGTGCGCTGGGCGACCGCATGCGCGAAGAAATCCACGCGCTGTCGATGCAAACCCTCACGCCTGCTGAGTGGTCGCATCACCCTGTCAACTAACTTCCGCCTCCTCCCATGCAAAAACTGAAAATTCGAGGCGGCAATCCGCTTCGCGGCGATGCTCGCATCTCCGGTGCCAAAAATGCCGCCCTGCCCATCCTGTGCGCGGCCCTGCTGACGCCCGAAACCCTGACGCTGCACAACGTGCCGCGTCTGAATGACATCGGCACCATGCTGAAGCTGCTGGCGCAGATGGGGGTGGTGACGTCGCGCAATGAAGAAACGGTAACGCTGACCGCCTCGTCGCTCGGCAATCTGGTTGCGCCATACGACCTGGTGAAAACCATGCGCGCCTCGATTCTGGCTTTGGGGCCGTTGGTCGCCCGCTTTGGCGAAGCCAAGGTTTCCTTGCCCGGCGGCTGCGCCATCGGCGCGCGTCCCGTGGACCTGCACATCAAGGGCCTGGAAGCCATGGGTGCCATCATCACGATCGATGCTGGTTACATCAATGCCAAGGCGGCGCGCCTCAAAGGCGCGCGCATCTTCATGGACACGGTTACGGTGACCGGCACCGAGAACCTGATGATGGCCGCCGCTTTGGCCGAGGGCACGACCGTGCTGGAGAACTCGGCTCGCGAGCCGGAAGTGGTGGACCTTGCCGAATGCCTGATCAAGATGGGCGCCAAAATCAGCGGCCACGGCAGCGACACCATCACCATTGAAGGCGTGAAATCACTGCACGGCGCCGAACATGCCGTGATGCCGGACCGGATCGAGACCGGCACCTTTCTTGCCGCCGTGACCGCAGCGGGCGGCAAAGTGCGGCTGACCAATGCCCAGCCGAACACCTTGGATGCGGTGATTGAAAAACTGCGTGATGCGGGTGCCACGATCGATTCGACCGCGAATGAAATCACCATCGCCATGAGCGGACGGCCCTTGTCGATCAACGTCCGCACCGCCCCCTACACCGCGTTCCCGACCGACATGCAGGCACAGTTCATTGCGCTCAACACCATCGCCAATGGCACTGCCGTGGTAACCGAAACGATTTTCGAAAACCGCTTCATGCACGTGCAGGAGCTGGTTCGGCTGGGCGCGAAAATCGATATCGACGGTAAATCCGCCGTGGTGCACGGCATGGAAAAGCTGACTGGTGCGACCGTAATGGCGACCGATCTGCGTGCCTCGGCCTGCCTGGTCATCGCAGGATTGGTGGCGCAGGGTGAAACCATCGTCGACCGCATCTATCACCTGGATCGCGGCTACGATCACATCGAAAAGAAACTGGTTGCACTCGGTGCGGATATCGAGCGCATCGACTGATGAGCAACGACAGCAACATCACCATCGCGCTATCCAAGGGCCGCATCTTCGACGAGACGCTGCCGCTGCTGGCGGCCGCCGGCATCGTGCCGCAGGACGACCCGGAAAAATCGCGCAAGCTGATCATCGCCACCAACCGCGCCGACGTGCGGCTGGTGATCGTGCGTGCATCCGATGTGCCGACCTATGTGCAATACGGCGCCGGCGATCTCGGCGTCGCGGGGCGTGACGTA
>JAEUNB010000266.1 GCA_016790625.1 Betaproteobacteria bacterium
ATGTCGAGCACATCGCGTCCTGCGGCCACCAATGCCGGCACGCCCATGGCGGCCGCGATGATGGCAACGTGCGAAGTCGGCCCGCCACGAGCGGTGCAAATGCCGGCAATACGCGACGCATCCAGCGAAACGAGCTGCGAGGGCAATAATTCATCGGCAATCAGGATGGCGCGCTCAGGCAGATCCAGCGTGTTGCCCGGCGCTTGTCCATCCAGCACCATCAGCACTTGATTTTCCAGATCGCGCAGGTCGGCAACGCGTTCCATCATGTGTTCATCGCCATCGCGCTGCAACGTCTCGACGATGGAACGCAGCGCACGGCGCCAGGCAAAGCCGGCGCTCTTGCCGCGTTGCAACAGGTCATCTGCGCGCGACGCCAGTTCTGGGTCCTGGATCAGTTCCACATGTGCGGCGAGGATGGTTTGTTGTTCAGCGCCCGCAGTGCTAATGAGATTGTCGAGATGAGCTTTGACGACAGAAATAGCCGATTGCAGTGCCGCTGACTCCTTATCAACACCGCTACCATTTTCCTCAACGGCGATTTCCGGTTGCAGCAATTGCACAGCCGCTCCGATCGCTACTCCGCTGCTTGCGATGACAGCGCGTATGCGAGCAAGGTCGGATCGCGCCGCCGACTTGATGGCAACTTGTTCGATTGGCTTTGGTACAGCGCCATCGCTTACAGGGGCGCCAAGCAGCGCCGCCAACGCGACTAACGCCTTTTCGGCTTCGGTGCCAGTGGCAAGCGCTTCGATCACATCGCCGCCCTTCACTCCCAGCGACATCAAGGCAACCGTGCTGCGTGCATTGGCGCAGCGATCGTTTTTGACAAATGTCACCTTCGCGTCGAAGGGACGCAGTGCAGCGGCCACCTGTGCCGCAGGACGCGCATGCAGGCCATGATCGAAGGCGATCAGGAAGTGCCGGCTGATTTTTTCGCCATGCGTGTCGACTGGTTTGCCGCCTCCGTTGGCAAGATCAACTTCCATCAGGAAGTCGCCCGCCACCACGCCGCGATTCTCGACCCGGCGAAGCACCACACCTTCGGATGCCAGCAGCACTGGCGTCACTGTGCTGCGCGCGCGCCGCGCGATCAAATCGAGATCGAAACGCAGCAAAGGATCGCCTGCGGCCACCGTTTGGCCCGCTCTCACCAGCATCTCGAATCCCTCGCCGGCCAGTGCGACCGTATCAATACCAACGTGCAGCAGAATCTCGTGACCACCAGCCGTGCGGATGGTGAGCGCATGGCGCGCTTCCTTCATCGGCACGATTTCGCCATCGCAGGGCGCATGCAGCACGCTTCCGGTCGGGTCGATGGCGATGCCATCGCCCGCCATGCGTTCGGCAAATACCGCATCGGGTACATCGGCAAGTGGCAGGCACCAGCCTGCAAGCGGGGATTTGAGCAGCAGTGTCGTCATGGCCTGGCGTTGTCGTCCACTAGATCGACCCAGTCAAGGGCCCAAACAGGATCGACCGCAGGATCGTTGAATCGTTGCGCAAATTTCAGGCAGAGATCGTGTTTACCGCTAATGCCTGCGATGGTAGCCGGCGGCAAAACGGTGACGCCGTTTGACGACACCGCAGGCTTCAGTGGCAGCCGGGCGATGATCTCGCCATCGCATTTGCCGAGATGCACATTAAGTTCGCCCTCCGGAGTCGCAGGTGCGGCAAAGCGAATCTTCTTCACTTCTTCGCCGATCTGGAAGTTAAACGGTACCTGGCCAACCGCAGCGGCGATCGATTTCACTTTATCCATGTCGGCCTGCTCAAAAATCCAGCACGGATTGTTGATATCCATCAGGAACACCGCGCGCGGCCCTGCAACGGGCGCATCGTCTTCCAGCGACAGGTCGATATTTGCCGAACAGAGTTTCAGTTGCTGACTCGCGCGCCGCTGTGCAAGTTCCCGCCGCAGCGGGATGGCGCGGGGAGTCGAAGTCCTGCGCTCGCCGGAAAAAGTCGCCGCGCGCAGCTCACCGGGAATCGGCACCATCACTGGCGACTGGTAGCGAGGCGAGGTTGCGGTCGGTGTGCTGCCATCTAAGGTGTAGCGGATATCGCCAAAACCGGTTTGCGAGGTGAGCGCCACGGCGGCCTGACCTGCGCCATAAACAGGTTTTGCTTCCACGGCAAACGCGCTGTCGGCATAGGGAATTTTCAACTGATCGTATCGGCCGAATTGTGTCGACAGCCGTTTGACGAAGCCGGCCCAGTCGCGGCGTTCAGGCGCACTCCATCCCAGTTCAGCAATTGCCGCCGCGCGGGGAAATGTCATGTAGCCAACCCGATCTTCAAAACGAATGTGCTCGGTCCACACATTGCCCTGCAGGCCGAGGACGTGCTTGCGCTCGGCCGCATTCAGCTTGTCAGGCATCGGCTCAAATTTGTAAACGTCTTCAATCGAAATCACGCGCCCGCGACCGGGCGGTTGATCGGCGGCGGCACTTTGACGATTGTCGAAATACAGCGTCGGCCACGGAGAAAGAATGGTATCGAAGCCCTTTGATGCGGCGTTAAACGCGCCTTCCAGACCGCGCCACGACATCACCACTGAGCCGTCGGGCAACCCGGGCTCAAGAATCTCGTCCCAGCCCACCAACTTGCGTCCGTTTTTCTTCAGGAAACGCGCCATGCGTTGAGTGAAATAAACCTGAAGTGCCGCCGGCTCCTTGATACCAAGCTGCTTCATTCGCGCCTGAACCTGAGGCGATTCCTTCCACTGCGTCTTGGACACTTCGTCACCACCGACGTGGATGTATTTGCTGGGGAACAGCGCCATCACTTCCTTCAATACATTTTCAAGGAATGTGAAAGTCGCTTCGTCCGCGTTGTAGGCGTATTCGTAGACGCCCCAATCGGCGGGAACAACCTTGGGCGGATGATCGGTCGAGCCAAGTTTGGGGAACGCCACCAGCGTTGCGGTGGCGTGGCCCGGCATTTCGATTTCCGGCACGACGGTGATGCCGCGCTCAGCGGCGTAGGCAACAATCTCGCGCACCGTTTTTTGCGAATAAAAGCCACCATACAAGCGTGGCTTGCCGGTGGCCGGGTCGATGTCGGCTTGCGCCGCCGGTCCGGCTGGAACGCGATATCCCGCAATCTTGGTCAATTCGGGGTACCGACGAATCTCCAGCCGCCATGACTGGTCGTCGGTCAGGTGCCAGTGCAGCACATTCAATTTATGCAACGCCATCCAGTCAATGTACTGGCGGATGAATTCCGGCGACTGAAAATGCCGTGCCGAATCGAGCATGATGCCGCGCCAGGCAAAGCGCGGCGCATCATCGATCTTCACCGCCGGTACGGCAAGCGAATCGACACCCAGCAGTTGCCACAGACTGATGCCACCGTACAGCAGGCCGCTTGCGGTTCCACCGCTGATAGTCACGCGCTTTGTATCGGCATGCAGACGATACGCACCGCCACTGGACAAGGTTTTACGTTCACGGACAAAGTTGATTGCGCCATCACGTGCCGCACCGTTTTGCACTTTCAAATTCAATCCACGCGTGCGCTGAACCAGGTCACGTAAATAGTCGGCGGCGCGGCGCGCCTCGCGATCGCCGGCCGGTACGATGATCGCCGTATCGCCTGCAATGCGGAATTCACCCTGCTGGACGGACAGCACGGCAGGGTTTGGAATGATGGACGGCACCTCGGCCGCATGGACCGGCATCGCGACGCAGGCCGACATCAGCGCAAAGGCAAATATATAGACGCGCTTCTTGTTTTGTCGAATGACTGACTTGATCATGCGGCGAACACTCCGGCAGTTGCGTGGATAGCGCGGCCTTGCACGCGCTAAAGATTCAGGCAGTTGCAGTTTAACGGGCATTGCGCCGCGGTCATTCAACCGTCATTCTCTGTGAACGAGGACGCGAGAAAAGGGAGGCGGAGTATCGAGTTACCCCGCCTACCAAAGCCGCAGGGAATCCCGCCAGGAGATGAGCGGGACTGCACGGCAACCCCGAGTTACCACTACTTATGCAATTGCTCAACTCGAAACGACATCCGCCCACGTCGCAAACAGCCGGTGTGGGCGGATACCGTAACTAGAACTTGAAGCGCGCCGTCAAGTAGAACTGCCGGCCGTTCTGGTAAATCGAACGTGGCTGATCCTGGTTCAGCGCGTAGTACTTCAACTTGGGGTTGTTGAGGTTCTGCGCATCGAACTGGATGCTGAAGTTGTTGCTGATCTTGTAGCCCAGTGACGCAGCGACGTTGGCAACATCATCCTGATAGAACGCCGTGCTGCGATCCAGTCCGCTGTAGAAGCTGGAGCGGAAGGTGTAAGACAGACGTGCGCTCAGCACATCGTTCTCGAAGTAGCCGCTGACGTTGTAGGTGTTCTTCGATGCACCCACCAGTGGTCCGCCACCCTGCTCTTTCGCGTCGGCGTAGGTGTAGTTGGTAGCGAAACCGAAGTTGCCGAAGATCGGCTGTTCGTACGACAGCTCGATACCGGTGACCTTACCCTTGCTGTTGATGGGAACCGACAACACATAGTCGACCGGGCGACCGGAAGGAAACTGGTTGCTGAAGTCGATGAACGTCTTGCGCACCTGTCCCAAGCCAATGTAGTTGTCGAGCTTCATGTGGAACAGGGTGGCCGATGCGAGCGAGCGCGGCGCGAAGTAGTACTCGATGATGGCGTCGAAGTTGGTGGAGCGGATCGGCTTCAGGTCCGGATTGCCGCCGCTACCGCTGCCGAGACCACCCACCACGGCCGGCGGGCTCAGGCTGACGCCACCGGCCAACGCGGAATAGTCGGCGCGGGTCATGGTGCGCGATACCGCCAGACGACCCACCAGGTTTTTGTCGAGGTCGAACTTGATATTGCCGCTGGGCAGCACGTCGTTATAGGTGTGATCGGTCGGCGTGATCAGGAACGGACCAAACAGCGAGGTCTTGATGGCACCGGGCGTTTCGTTGGTCGAGCTGTTGTAGTTAAGGATGTGTTCCTTGGTCTGCACAAAGCGCACACCGGCATTGCCCGACCAGCCCGGCCCCTCGAAATTCCCCTGAATGTAGGCGGCGGTGTTGGTTTCCTTGATGGCAAACTGCTGCGGATAGAATTCGCGTGAACCGTCGGTGGGACGATACGCGTACTTGGCCGAAAACGCCGCCAGCTGCGCAGCCGTGTAGTACCAGACGTTGGTCGGGAAACCGCTGCCCAGTCCGCTACCGAAATTTGACGGATAGTTGGCAAACGAGGTGGGCCAATTGGCTGGGTTGAACGCGCTGCCATCCAGTGCCGGACGCTGCGAGATGATGCCAGTGGAGCTGCGCTCATGTTCGTTGCGGCGCACGCCGAATTTGAGTGTGGTGAATGGTCCGCTGTCGAGGCCCAGTTCACCGTCGATCTGCGCCCAGTTTTCCTTGTCGACCACGTTCACATTCTGCGAACCGAACATCCAGTCCAGTCCCGCCACGCCGGACAGGTTGCCGTTATTGACGTTGCCAAAGCCGAAGCTGGGCGCGCTGCCGACACCGTTGAGGCGATACGATGCACCGGAGCCGACCGCGAAGTCCCACTCGGTCACATCCTGCGTTGGCGTCTTGCCGTGGCCTTTGGATGTTCCCAGTTTGGAGGTCAGGGTCAACTTGTCGCTGACGCGCCACTTGCCGTCGAAGGCGAAGAAATTGGAGTCGGCACTTTCGTCAGGACGCGAGATCTGGTCATAGATGCCGTACTGGGTTCCCGGCACACCGGTGAAGTTGGCTGAGACCAATGTGTTGTTGCGCACCACGTAACCCGGATCAGGAATCTGTCCCGCGCCGGCGTTGATGAAATGCGTGGCCCACAGCAGGTAGTTGCGGTTGTAGTTGGCCGCATCGAGTTTGGAAGTGAAGGCGCTGAAATCGAGCGTCACGTCGCGACCGACTTTGAACTGCACATCGATCAAGCCGCCCTCGCGTTTGCGCTCCTGTTCGAACAAGGCCGAGCCAACCAGAACTGGATAATAAACACCGGACAAATCAGGACGTGCCAGCGCGATCTTGGAACCAACGGCAATCTGCTCGTAGCCCAATACCTCAACGCCATCACGACGCAGGTGACGTTTTTCCGAGAAGCCCTGCAGCATCACGCCGAAGGTGCGGTCGTCGTTGCGCCAGTTCAGCAATGCGCTCACTTGCGGATCGGACTTCTTCGGCAGTTGTGCGTATACACCGCCAACTGACGCTTCCATCGTCACCGGATTGCGAAACTCCAGTGGCTTGCGGGTGATGATGTTGACCGAGCCGGCCACGCCGCCCTCAACCAGGCTGGCTTCCGAGCTCTTGTGGATGATGACCTGACCGACCAGTTCTGACGGCAGCAGGGTATAGCTCACGCTGCGGCCGATGGTGCCGGTCTGGTTCAACACGAACCAGTCACCTGACGCAACGTTGTGTCCATTGATAAGTGTTTGCGTAAGGCTGGGATTGGTACCGCGCAAGCTGACACGATCGTTTTCATCGAAGCCGCCTTCAGTCGCACCCGCCGAACTGATGGTCACGCCAGGGACGCGCTGCAGCGAATCGGCCACGTTCTTGTCGGGCATCTTGCCGATGTCTTCGGCGGTAATCACATCGACGTGCGAATCGGCGTTGCGCTTCACATCC
>JAEUNB010000354.1 GCA_016790625.1 Betaproteobacteria bacterium
AGCTGGTGTGGTCGCCATTGTCGAACTTCCTGCTCTATGGAAAAACGGCGAATGTGGCTGCGGCAAAGCGTGCCGGGGTCAGCATCAGCCTGGCGCCGGACTGGGCGCCATCCGGAAGTAAATCAGTGTTGGGCGAATTGAAAGTGGCCGATCTGGCCAACAAGCACCAGCTGAAAAACCTGTTCACCGATCGCGAGTTGGCGGACATGGTGACGCGCAACCCGGCGAAGGCCATGGGCTGGAGTGCGCATGCCGGACAGATATCGGCGGGCCACGTGGCCGACCTGCTGGTGATCGATGATCGCGCTGCCGATGCGTATCGCAATCTGATTGAGGCTATTGAGGAGAACGTTCGCCTGGTCACCGTTCGTGGCGAGATTCTGTATGGCGACGATGCGCTGGTGCGAGGCGTGCGCGGTAACGAAGGCATCGAGCAGGCAGCGAGCTTTGGAGCGAAACGCCCCAAGGCGATGGCGCCGAATTGCCCTGGAAGCGGTTTGCCGCCAATGAGCTTGGCTGAAACGCGCGATCGCTTGCAGGCCGGCCTGAACATGGATGCGGGGTTTCTGGCTAAACAGGGATCGCCGGCAAGAATCAGCCAGGAACTTGCTCGATGTCCCGGTGCGCCTGCAAGCGTCAGTACGTCGCTCGGCAGCGACGATGCAAAACGTTTCCTCAGTTGCCGTTTTGCGTTGCCTTACGAGAAGACGGTATTGAGCCCTTTGACGGTCAACGAAGATCCCGACTTCATGCCACGCCTGATGGCCAATCCCAATCTGCCGCCTTACATGAAATCGCTGCCAGACTATTATCGACAGCATTGACGCCTTGATGCGTCAGGGCGCGAGACGCTCTATTTTCCAGACCGCGTTGTTGAGGCGGTACTGGATGCGGTCGTGTAGACGGCTGCGGCGGCCTTGCCAGAATTCCATCACCTGCGGCACCACGCGATAACCCCCCCAGTGAGAGGGACGCGGTGGATTCTCGCCATACTCGGCTTCAAACGCCGCAACGCGTGCTTCCAGCGTAGTGCGTGACGGTATCACCTGGCTTTGTGGTGATGCCCACGCGCCGATGCGGCTGGCCAGCGGTCGGCTGCGATAGTAGTCATCGGAATCAGCGGCGCTGATTTTCTCGACCCGGCCTTGGATGCGGATCTGCCGCTCAAGCTCTGGCCAGAAAAACAGCATGGCAGCGCGATTGTTGGCGGCCAGGTCCTGCGCCTTATGGCTTTCATAGTTGGTGAAATAGACAAAGCCGCGTTCGTCGTAGCCCTTGATCAGCACGATGCGCGCCGAGGGCCGTGCCTGTGCGTCACAGGTCGCGAGTGTCATCGCATTCGGCTCGGGCAGTTCGGCGTTCAGCGCTTCTTTGAACCATTTGTCGAACTGGGCGAGGGGAGAAGGAGCGACATCGCCTTCGTCGAGTGAGGCCAGCTTGTAGTCCTTGCGGAGGTCGGCAATGTTCGCGGTTGTGGTCATGGAGTGTCCGTGCGCAGGGATTTTTCGGCCATGCGCGAAATGCTGCGTTCGATCGAGGGTTGTGTCAATTCGTTCAGCGGAATCCAGCGCGCACCCAGCGATTCATTTGAAATGGTCACTGATGTGTCTCGCGAAATGATGAGGTAACGCAGGTCGTAATGCAAATGCGCGGGTTCGCTCTTACGTTCAGGAATCGAATGGATGTCGACGTCGAACAGCGATTCGCTGTCGAGATGCAAGGTGGTGAGGCCTGTTTCTTCGATCGCTTCGCGCATGGCGCCTGCGGAAACCGATGTGTCGCTGTCATCGACATGACCACCTGGCTGCACCCAGCAATTCAGCTTGGCGTGATGCAGCAGCAGCGCATGCGTGCGAGGGGCATTGAGCACCCATGCAGATGCGGTGATGTGGCCTTCGAGTGTTGCGCGCTTCCACCACTGTTGTGGTTTTCTTTCGATGAACGCGATGATTTTGTTGCGATGATTTTCTTCATCGTCATCGTATGCAGTGTGTGCGTGAAGGGTAGCGAGCAGCTGTTCGGTTTGCATGTTCGTTGCGCGCGAATGCATGAAGAGGGCAACGTGAGGGCGTCGCCGAAAACCCGCCATCATAATCGTTCCGAGGGAAAAGTGCGGATTTCCCTCTGACGCGATCACGTTGCACGGATACAACGAGGTGTTGCACATTCTCATAAAGAATGCGCTATATTTGCGCCTGTGGTCCGGTTCACTCTCTGAAACAGGGACGCTCCGCCGCAAGATTTAGGGAAATTTCGACAATAGACTGGAGGATTTACATGGCTGCAAAGAAACCCGCTGCAAAGAAACCCGCTGCCAAGAAGCCGGCAGCGAAGAAACCCGCGGCAAAGAAACCCGCCGCTAAGAAGCCCGCAGCGAAAAAACCCGCTGCCAAGAAACCCGCCGCAAAGAAACCCGCTGCCAAGAAAGCCGCCCCGAAGAAGCCCGCTGCCAAGCGCAAGCCGAACGCGGCCTTCATGAAGCCCATGACGGTCAGCTCCGTTCTCGGCGCAGTTATCGGTTCCGCACCGATGCCGCGTACCGAAGTCACCAAGAAGCTCTGGGACTACATCAAGAAGAACAAGCTGCAGGATGCCGTTAACAAACGCATGATCAATGCCGACGAGAAGCTCAAAGCCGTATTCGGCGGCAAGAAGGTTGTTTCGATGTTCGAAATGACCAAGCTGGTTTCTTCGCACCTGAAGTAATCGGTTTTTGCATCGACAAGCCGGCGGCGCGAGTCTCGCGTCGCCGGCTTTTTCATTTTCGGACCAGGAATCATTGCCATGACCGCCACCAACCGTGTAGTCCGTCTTGTCTCACGTCCCATGGGCGAAGCCCGGCGCAGCGACTTTACCTTCACCGACGAGCCGATTCCGGCGCTGGGGGAAGGCCAGCTGCTGATCGAAACACAGTACCTGTCGCTGGATCCCGCCATGCGCGGCTGGATGAACGATGCCAAGTCGTACATCGCGCCGGTTGCGCTGGGCGACGTGATGCGTGCCGGCGGCGTAGGCAGGGTGGTTGCATCCAACAACGCCAAGTTCGCCGTGGGTGACCATGTGTCCGGCATGACCAACGTGCAGACGCACTGCGTGTCGGACGGTCGCGGCTTCACCAAGGTCGATCCGGCACTGGCGCCTTTGACCACTTATCTCAATGTCCTCGGCATGCCCGGCATGACCGGCTATTTCGGCTTGCTGGAGTCCGGCCAGCCCAAGGCGGGGGAAACAGTCGTCGTCTCCGGCGCGACTGGCGCAGTGGGCGCCACAGTCGGTCAGGTGGCCAAGATCCTCGGCTGCCGCGTGGTCGGCATTGCCGGAGGCAAGGAGAAATGTGACTACGCGATCAAGGAGCTCGGCTTCGACGCCTGCGTGGATTACAAAAATCAGGACGTGAAGAAGGGACTAAAGGAAGCCTGCCCCGGCGGCATTGATGTTTACTTCGACAACGTTGGTGGCGACATCCTTGACATCGTCTTGACGCGAATCAATATGAAGGCTCGCATCGTGATTTGCGGTGCCATTTCCCAATACAACAACACCGCGCCGGTGAAGGGACCGTCCAATTATCTTTCGCTGCTGGTCAATCGTGCCCGCATGGAAGGCATCGTCGTGTTCGATTACGCACCGCGTTTCAAGGAAGGTGCGATGCAAATGGGCCAATGGCTGCGCGAGGGGAAGATGGTGTCGAAGGAGCATGCGGAAGAGGGGATTGATCGATTTCCGGAGGTGTTGGGGATGTTGTTCAAGGGGGAGAATTTTGGGAAGTTGGTGTTGAAGGTCAGCTAGTCGATCTTCTCCGCTCTCTACAATCGAAAATTTCCATGCAGCCTAATATCATCTTTGTTGATGTTGATGACACGCTGGTGCGTTCGGTGGGTACCAAGCGAATTCCTATGCTGGCGGAGATTGGCAATGTTCGCCGCTGGCATGCGGAAGGGGCAATGTTGTATCTCTGGAGTTCTGGTGGCGCCGAATATGCACGTTCCACCGCAGAAGAATTCGGAATTGCAGAGTGCTTCCAGGGATTCCTGCCAAAGCCGCATATTTACGTCGACGATCAGCCGGTGCACGAATGGCGATTTTGCAAGCATGTATATCCCGGTGGAGCGTTATAGGTTTTCGCAGAGGGTTATAGTTTTCGTTTAGCTGCGACCGAAGCCGGGGGTAGCCCGGCGGCTACTCACTTTTCTTGCTTCGCCAAGAAAAGTAAGCAAAAGAAGGCGACCCCAGAGTCGTCGGCCCGACGATAAAGCTGTCGGGCTTCCCTGCGCTACTCGAAGGCGCGGGCGGCTGCGGAACTCGGCCTCGTAGATGTATGTGCACAAAAGATTGCAAGTTGTGCTCGGCCTCAAACAGTCCTCGCCGACATCCCCCGCGCCTTCTGCGTTACTCGGCGACTCCTATGGGGACCCCGGTCGATGATCGACGGCTCTGCCCCGGATTTAGTCCGGGGTCCAAGTTGATGTTTGGTTGAACTTGGGTCCCCGCCTTCGCGGGGACGGGTATTTCATTTGCGATCATCGCGCCGCGACAAAATTCCCATGAGAGTCGCCGAGTAACGCAGAAGCGGCAGGGGTAGTCCGCGAGGACTGTCTGAGGCTGGCGGAAAGCGTATCCGAAGACTATTACGCTCATTCGCCAGCCGAGTTCCCCAGCGGCCTGTCGTTTCGAGTAACGCAGGGAACCCGACAGCTTTATCGTCGGGCGACGAACCTGGGCTGCTTTCTTTGCCTACTTTCTTTGCAGAAGCAAAGAAAGTAGGTTGCCGTCGGGCAACCTCCGACTTCAGATCGCAGCGAACCGACATTGGTGGCCTTGGCGAAAATCAAAAAAACAAGGTCGGAGGTACCCGCCGTCGCGGGTACGACAGCAAAAAGAAAACCCAGCACTGGCGCGCCTTCCAAGCTTAAAATCCTCTGAAAGCCTCGCCAATACTAGAGTTTTATCCCGATATGCGGGTTACAGAAAACAGGTTATTCGCCTCCAACCTGCACTTGCCCCGCCCGTTTCGCCCACCCCCTCATCGCCGCCAGCACCAGCAAATCCAGCATGCAATAAAACGCCCCCGCCGAGAACGGCGGATTGGCGGAAGTGAGGTCAGTCCACGGCGCGATTGGCCGCCACGCCCAGTTGCCGAGCGCCGTGCCGTACAGTTCCATGGTCAGCGCAGCAACGAACATGGTGGCATACAGCGTCCTCGCGCCACTGGTGAACATGCAGAACGCATAGATGCCGAACAGGACCACGCCGAAGCGATCAAACCCGGCGATCCAGGCATACACAGCCCACGCCGTGGCGGCGAGCGAGATCGCCCACATGCCCAAATTTGACAAGCGTCGTGCGCAGACCAATCCCAGCGTCATCAGCAGCGCGTGCCCCGGCGGGACGAACAGCGGTACGTTGAGGAACTGGTAGTCGTACAAACCCCAAACCAGCGAGAGAAACAATTCACCGGCACCGGCAATGAGTGTGCAGGAGATCATCACGCGCTTTTCCTCGACGCCGCCCAGCCGGTATAGCCAGACAAAAACGGCGAAGGTCCAGATGATGGCGGCGATCTGTCCCGGCCAGCCGAATGCCGAATCCAGTGCGAGTCCTCCGGTGATGACGGCGATGATGTTCAGCGGCACCGTGCGCGGTGCGTTGCGCCAGATGGTGAGGTGCATCGGCGCATTGGGAATCAACTCAGTGCGCAAGCGTGAGGCCCTCCAGCGCGATCTCTGGCGCCTGCCCCGAGATCATGTCGCTGACCACCTTCGCGCAGCCGCAGGACAGCGTCCAGCCGAGCGCGCCGTGACCGGCATTGAGATACAGATTGGCGATGGGCGAGGCGCCCAGGATCGGCGTGCCCTTGGGTGTGGCCGGCCGCAGGCCGCACCAAGGCTTCAGGTCGGCGGTGTAGTCGCCCGCATCGGGGAAGACCGCTTTGGCTTGCTTGATCAGCAGGTTGACGCGTACGGGGTCCAGATAAGTGTTGAAGCCTGCAATGTCCGCCATGCCAGCGATGCGCAGCTCGTTGCCGAGCAGGGCGTAGACCACCTTGTAGGCGCTGTCGGTGACGCTGATATGCGGAGCGCTGGTGACATCGGCGCGACTGGTATCCAGTGTCAGACTGTAACCTTTGAGCGGGTAGATCGGCATGTAGAAGCCGAGCGTTTTGGCATGCCATGCATTGGCGGCACCCATAGCCATAACGAAGGCATCAGCCGCGACCTCGTCTTTGTCGGTGACTACCGACCGGATTTGTTTTTGGTTGTCCTTCGTATCGACGACAAAACGTTGCACCGTTTCCGAGGTGCGGAACGTCACACCACGGCTTTTCAGCACTGCTTCCATCGCTACGCAGAAATCATGACAGTCGCCGGCTTCTTCCGAGGCCGTATGAATGCCGCCGACCACGCGGTGACGAATGTGCTGCAGCGCAGGCTCCAAATCAAGACACTGATTACCATCGAGCGCCGCCTGCTCACTGCCGAACGCGCGCTGGAAATCCAGGGTGCGTTTGGCGCCATCGAACGAAGCCTGGTCGGAGAAAATCACCAGCTTGCCGTTGCGTCGATAGCCGAATCTCACCGGTTCGTTGGCGACGATGTCGTGAATCAGTTTGCGGCTGTAGTAGGCAAGGCGCAGGAGGTGAACGGTGGAGATTTCTGATTGTGGACGGTTGCATGCCTGCAGAAAGGCAATGCACCAGCGCCACTGGTCGAAATCAAAGCGCGGATAGAAGCGCAGCGGCGAATCGGCACGCAGCAGCCAGGGGGGAATCTTCGGCACCACGCCGGGGCCGGCCAGCGGCGCGACATAGCTGTAGGACAGTTGCCCCCCGTTGGCGTAACTGGTCTCCAGACCAGCCTGCGCGTTGCGTTCGACTACCGTAACCTGATGCCCCGCCTTGTTCAGATAGTAGGCGGTGGTGATGCCGATGATGCCGGCACCGAGGACAACCACGTGGCTCATTTCATTACTTGCAGCAGGTTGTTGAAGTCGTCGGTCCACAGGCGCCAGCCGGGCTCGGGTGGAATGATGTAGGTGCCATCGAGAATTTCCGGTTTCAGCAGCAGGTTCTTCGCCTTGGTCAGCAGTATCCAGTCGCTGGTGGTGGAGCCGTCTTCATACATGTCGCGTACCCATGCGACCTCCAGCCCGCGCTTTTCGGCGATCATCTGCACCACCGGTTTCAGATCGAGAAAACGATTGGAAACGTGGAACGCGATTACACCGTCCGGTTTCATGTGTTTTTCGTAAATCGCCACTGCTTCCAGTGTGATCAAGTGAACAGGAATGGAGTCGCTGGAAAAGGCGTCGATCGCCAGCACGTCGAATTGCTGGATCGGCTCGCGCTCCAGATTGAGACGCGCATCGCCCAAGGAAATCTCGACTTTCGCCGCGGTGTCCTTGAGATAGGTGAAATCGCGTTGGGCAATAGTCACCACTTCCGGGTTGATGTCGTAGAAGCGGAAGGTGTCGCCCTTGTTGCCGTAAACCGCGAGTGTGCCGGTGCCCAAGCCGATGACACCGACTTTGCGAGGTGCATCCGGGTTCAGTTTTTCTTTCAGGAGCAGGATCCGGCCGATGCCGGATTTGGTTTTGTAGTAGGTCGTCGCCGAGCGGCTATACGGCAGGTCCATATACTGGTCGCCGTGCAGGATCGCACCATGCACCAGCGAGCGCTTGCGGTATTCCACATCCGGCGGGTTGTATTGCTTGACGCGCAGTGTGCCGTAGAAATTGCGTGTCATCACCACCACATCCTCGCGGAATTGCTTGATGGTGTAGACGGCAGCGCCGGTCGCGAACACCGAAATCATCAAGCCGATGGCAACGAAACCGATGTGGAATTTTTTCCACAGCAGGAACGTGGCCAGCATGGCCAGCAGCGCGATGGCGAATTCCAATTCGAAGTACGCGGGCAGCAGCAAGGGGGCGGCGACACCGACCAGCAGCGAACCGACTGCACCGCCGATAGAGACCATGAGGTAGAACGTGGTCAGATGTGCCGGGTGCGGCTTTCTCGCCACCAGCTCGCCGTGGCAGAACATGCAGGCGATGAACAGCCCGGCCAGGAACAGGCCGATCTGCCAATACAGCATGAAGTGCATTTCCTTGTCGGCCAGCGTCCACGACATGGCGATAATGGCCGCTCCCAGCATCGGGATGAACAAGGTGCGCTGGTACCAGCCGCCTTTGCCTTCCTTCGCGTCGAAGCAGAGGATGAAGGTAATGAGATAGAGCACCAGCGGAACCACCCACAGCAACGGAATGGACGAGATGTTCTGCGTCAGATGATTGGATACCGCCAGCAACAGCATGGAGCCGAGACCGGAGAGGGAGATCCAGATCAGCTTTTCCTTTGCTGTGGGCGCTGTGGGGGCGGCCTCGATCGGTTCCATTTCTGCGGACACATCCACTATCCTGGCCGTGGCGGCTGTCGCACCATGCATTGCATACCAAGCCAGTGCCGCGACCAGAATCGCAAACACGCCGAATCCGATCGACCAACCGATTGCCTGCTGACGCGTGCTGATCCACGGCTCGAACACGAACGGATAGCCGATCAGCGCCAGCATCGAGGCCAGATTGGACAACGCAAACAGGCGGTAGGGGCTGGCGTCCGGAAAACTGCGCGCAAACCATGCCTGTACCAGCGGGCTGGTGGTGGAGAGCAGGAAGTAGGGCAGGCCGATGGTCGCGGTCAGCAGCAGCAGGATGCGCAGGCTGGGCTGCTCGTCGCCTTGCGGCTTCCACGCGGCGTCGGGAATGATCGGCAGGAGGACGAGGGCGATCACGATCAGCGCGATATGCAGCATCGCTTGGCGTTTCGCCGTGAGCCGTCGTGTAGTGAAGTCGGAATAGAAATAGCCCGCCAGCAGCGCGCACTGGAAAAACACCAGGCACGTGGTCCACACGGCAGCCGACCCACCGAACCACGGCAGGATCTGTTTTGCGATGACCGGTTGGATCAGGAACAGCAGGAAGGCGGAGACGAAGATGGTGAGGGCGTATAGGATCATATGAATCATTTTCGCATGGCCGGTCATTCTGCTGACACGGCGTGCAGGTAAAATCTTTGGAAATTCAGCGGTTTCCGCAATCTGCTTCGTACCGCTTTCTGCCCAAGTCCAGCTACTCTCGATGAACACCCCCCGTTCCGCTTATTTCGCCGGCCTGCGCGACCAGATGCCCGGCATCCTCGGTAATGTGCCGTTCGGCATGATTACGGGTGCTGCGGCTGTCGCGGCCGGTGTCGATCCGCTGCTCGCGATGGCGATGTCCATCATCGTTTTTGCCGGCGCTGCCCAATTGGCGGCGATTTCGCTGATGGCGCAGCACGCGCCGGGCGGCATCATTGTGCTGACGGTATTGATCGTCAACCTTCGCATGATGATGTACAGCGCGGCGATGGCGCCGTATTTTCGGCATACGCCGCTTGCGCGCAAATGGCTGTTTTCTTACCTGCTGACCGATCACGCGTTCGCGCTGGTCACGACAAAGTTCGACAAACATCAAGTGCCGCAGCACATCGATGCCTACTATTTCGGCGCCACCAGCGCGATGTGGGTGATCTGGCAGATTGCGCTGGCGATCGGCATTTTTGCTGGCACGCTGGTACCGGCGAAATGGTCGCTGGATTTCGCCATTCCGCTGGTATTCCTGTCGTTGGTGCTGCCCGCGCTGACGACGCGCAGCCACTGGGCTGCGGCGATTGCGGCGGCGACGGCTGCGGCCTTCTGCTCATCGCTGCCATTGCGGTTGGGTTTGATTGCCGGTGCGGCCACAGGCGTGATCGTGGGTTTGTTGAGCGAGAAATTCAGCCGGCAGGAGGCAAAGGCATGAACGGCTGGCAGGGCTGGGCGATCGTTATCTGCGCCGGACTGGTGACGCTGGGAGTACGCGCATCGTTCATCGTCCTGCCGCCGCATACCCGAGTACCGACCTGGCTGCTGGACAGCCTCAAATATGTAGCCGCTGCGGTGTTGCCTGCGCTGGTGGCGCCCGACGTGCTGTTCCGCGACGCGCCGGTGGGTGAGACCTTCAATCTTTACCGCATCGTCGCTGCTGCTGTGGCGACGGCGTTCGCGTTGAAGACCCGCAGCGTGTTTGGCACCCTTGCGCTGGGCATGGCGGTACTATGGCTGCTCAAATGGTGGAGTCCGCTGGGATGATTCGTCTACTGCTCCTTGCCATGCTGCTGACTGAGGCGCTGCTGTATGCGTGGCTCGCAAATCATTTGCGTGGACTCGGCGTCGATGCCTGGCGAATCGCTGCGGCTATCCTGCTGTTTGCGTGTTTGTGGCGGCTATCACATGCATTGACCAGTTATCTCATGGCTGCCGCAATCCGCTTCAAGGATCGCCGCTCACTGCCGCTGGGCAACAGTCTTGCTGCGCTCGCGAGCGAGCTCTCGGCGCGGGCGATCAGCTTTAACTGGAGTCAGGCTTTCGTCGGCTGGGCCATGGGCATGGAGCCTCAGGGCGGACGCGCAGGGCCGCCGATCCTGCTTGTGCACGGCTTCTTCTCCAATCGCGGCATGTGGTGGCGCTTTCGCAAACGTTTGGCCGCTGCTGGATTAGGGCCTATTTACGCCGTCACACTGGATCCGCCCACCGCCTCGATCGATCTTATGGCCGAACAGCTGTCGCGCCGCATTGACGAAATCTGCCGCGCTACGGGCGCTGAGCGCATTGTGGTGGTGGCGCACAGCATGGGTGGCCTGATCACACGCGCCTATATGACGCGACGAGGCGGCGCGAGTATTCTGAAGTTGATCACACTGGGTTCGCCTCATCACGGCACGAAATTGGCCGCGTTCGGCATCGGCACCTGCGCCGGGCAGATGAAATGGCAATCGCCGTGGCTGACGACGCTGGCGCAGAAGGAGGCCGTCGCCCCCCATGGCGTGCCGACACTGTCGATCTACACCGTTAACGACGATCTCGTTTACCCGCCGGAATCGAGCGCGCTACCGTGGGCAGAAAATGTGCCGGTGTCGGCGGTCGGGCACGTGGGGCTACTGTTTTCGGACAGCGTGGCCGAGCGGGTGATTGCGGCGATTCGGCGAGGATAAATGTCGCGCGTTTTTTCGCGATACTTTTGTTGTTTGTTTGTCGTCCCCGCGTAGGCGGGGACCTCAAACTAAATTTCGCTAAATGCATGGCAAGAGGTCCCCGCCTACGCGGGGACGACAACGAAAACGAAAGAGCCCTAATATTCGTCGCCGCAACGCGAGTGCGATAGAAACGTAAACTCCAGCACCGGCGCGGCTTTCAGGCCTAAATCGACCTAGAGGCCGCACCAGTGCTGGATTTTGGTCTCATTACACGGGTTAAAGCAGCGCCAGCACTTCCTCGGCGTGATTCTTGGTATCAGGCGAATCGATCACGTGCGTGATCTTGCCCTTCTCATCGATCACGAACGTGACGCGATCGGCCATGCCGACCAGCGACTTGGCGGCCGACAGCAATCCGCCGCCGCCGATGGTGCCGTAAGCTTTGCCGACAGATTTATCGGTATCGGCCAGCAGCGGAAAGTTGAGCTTGTACTTGTCGGTGAATTTCTGATGCGAGGCGGAATCCTGCGTCGAGATGCCCAGCACCGCCGCACCTTTCTTGGCGATTTCCTTGTTGGCGTCGCGCAGCGAACACGCCTGCGCCGTGCAGCCCGGCGTGTCGTCCATCGGATAAAAGTACATGATGAGCTTCTTGCCGCGATAGTCTTTGAGACTTACCTTCGAGCCGTCGGTGGTTTTGCCGGTGAAGTCGGGGGCAGGGTCGCCGGGTTTTAGTTTGGTCATAGTTCGTTATCCCACTTGAAATCTTCGTTTAGCTTGGCACGAATTTTCGATATGAGCGCAGCGAAAAGGAAGAGCCAGCCAATAAATATCATCCTCAGGTCAGCTGGCGTGTCTTCAGTCGGAAATAATACGTCCCTGAACGGTACTTCACCTTGATACTGTAGAAACCAATTCAAGAGTTCGACAAACAAAAATCCAACGCCATACGCAAGGAAATCAATGACATCGCCAGTTTTCTCGTTGGCGCCGAAATCGTTAGCAACTGCGAGACGAATTGCGGTCGCCATTGCAGCGGCTAACGTCCAAGATGGAAAGAAGATTAGAACGACTAGTACACCTACACCGATCGCGCAGTCGAAAAAGCCGACCTGCCTGTCGAGCTTCTGGGTTGCTGGTGCAGGTTTGCCTACCAATGAATCCCCTGCGTAATCCGCACAAACGCCATCGCCTCCATCATCATCTCGACCCCGTACTTCGGTCGCGTCGCGCAAACATGATGGCACCCGCCAATATCGCGAACGCGAGTCCGGCAACGGCAGAGCGCGCCCAGATATCTGTCAGGTCTTGACGCACTGCCATCAGAAGTCCGAATAGGGCTGCCGCTGCCAGCACTTGCGCTATTTGTGTCAGGTTCCAACCTGCGATGATTGTTTTCATGGGCGGTGTCCTCTCAATTCGTTTCACCCGGGGTATGGTGCGTAACCGTTACCAATGAATCCCCTGAGTAATCTGTGCAAACGCCATTGCCTCCGGCGTCATCTCAACTTCTTTGGCCGCTTCACCCTTCTTGCCTTGCGCCGCGGATGAATCCGGGAACATACGGAACGCGGTGTTGAGGATGATCTGTGTGAGCTTGGGCGACACGGCATGCAGCACGGCGCCGGCAATGCCCAGGCGCGTCGCGATGCGCACCGGCTTATAGACGATGGCTTCCACCACCAGGTCGGCGGCCTGCTCGGGTGAAAGCGTCGGCACGCTGTTGTACATCTTGGTCGGCGCGATCATCGGTGTCCGCACCAATGGCATATTGATGGTGGTGAAGTGGATGTTATTGTCGTTGAACTCGGACGCCGCGCAGCCGGAGAACGCATCGAGTGCAGCCTTCGACGCGACATAAGCCGAGAAGCGAGGCGCCTGCGTCAGCACGCCGATCGAGGAGATGTTGATGATGTGGCCCTTGTTCTGCTTCATCATCGCCGGCAGGAAGCCCATGATCAGGCGCAGGCTGCCGAAATAATTGAGCGACATGGTGCGCTCGAAATCATGGAAGCGGTCGAAGCTGTTGGCGATACCGCGGCGGATGGAGCGGCCGGCATTGTTCACCAGATAGTGGCAGGTGCCGTAGTCCTTCAATACTGCCGCGACCAGTTTGTCGCAGTTGGCGAGGTCGGAAAGATCGCAGGAATAGAACTTTGCCGTGCCGCCGGACTCCTTGATCTTGGCCAGCGTGGCTTCGGCTTTTTCCGGGTCGCGCGCAACGATGGCGACCTTGGCGCCAGCCGCTGCCAGCTTGATCGCAGTCGCCTCGCCGATGCCCGAGGTGCCGCCGGTAACCACCACGACCTTGCCCTTTACCTTGCCTTCCAGTGTGCGGTCGATAAACAGGTCCGGATCGAGATGACGTTCCCAGTAGTCCCACAGGCGCCAGGCGTAGGTTTCCAGTTTCGGCACCGAAATGCCGGAGCCTTTGAGCGCCTTGACGGTATCGCGATTGTCGAACTTGGTCGGGTAGTTGATAAAGCCGAACACATCCTTCGGAATGCCGAGGTCGGTGAGGATCTGGTTGCGTGCGCGGCGCACCGGCGCCACCGACATCAGCCCCTGCAGCACATAGCTGGGCACGAAGCTGAACATCTTGGAGTTGAGCCGCATCGTCATCTGCGGGGCATGGCCGGCCTTGGCGAAGACATTCAGCATCTCGCCGATGCGCATCGGTTCCGGATCGGTCAGGTGAAAGCAGGCGCCATCGAGGCCTTTCTTGTGTGCAATGTGGTCCATCGCATCGACCACGTAATCGACCGGTACCGCGTTGATGCGGCCGCCTTCGATGCCGATGGTCGGCATCCAAGCGGGCAGGGTGTCGCGCATCTTCTGGATCAGCTTGAAGAAATAGTATGGCCCGTCGATCTTGTCGATCTCGCCGGTCTGTGAGTGGCCGACGACAAAGCCGGGGCGATAAACACGCCATGGCACCTTGCATTCGTTGCGCACGATCGCTTCCGAATCGTGCTTGGTGCGCAGGTAAGGGTGATCGAGTTCCTCGGCCTCTTCGAACATGTCTTCGCGGAAGGTGCCGTCGTACAAGCCGGCGGCGGCGATGGAACTGGTGTGCTGGAAGCAGCCGGCCTTGATGGCTTCGGCGAACTCCACGGCATTGCGGGTGCCATCGATATTAGCGACGCGCTGCGATTCGGCATCGGCGGAAAGATCGTAAATGGCCGCGAGATGGAACAGATGCGCGACTTTGCCTTTCAGCTTGGTGATGTCCGCAGGCGCCACGCCCAATTTCGCCTTGCCCAAGTCGCCAACGATAGGCACCACGCGTTTCTGCTTGGCGTCCAATCCCCACCACGGATACAACGCCTCCAGCTTCTTTATCGAGTTCTTGCGTACCAGCACGTAGATGGTGCCGTTGCGCTTCAACAGGTTCTTGAC
This sequence comes from Betaproteobacteria bacterium, assembly GCA_016790625.1. GTDB lineage: Bacteria > Pseudomonadota > Gammaproteobacteria > Burkholderiales > Usitatibacteraceae > UKL13-2. Next base: position 14,450 of record JAEUNB010000354.1, read on the forward strand.
CAGGAATTTGCCGATAAAGCCGGTTGCGCCAGTGACGAAGTAAGTCATGGTGGGATTTCCTCCAGAAAGACGTTTTTTATTGGATGTTACTGGGTGAATTAGGGGCAGATGCGATGCTTTTCCAAATCATACACTGGGCATTCGCGCCCGTAGATGGTCACAAGCAGGCTTTTCTGACGCGCCAGTCAGATGCTGCAGTGCGTCATGGATTGTCTTGCAAATCCACACCTGTTTAGTGTGAATCCTCTAATCGCCATCCGTAGACTTGGCTCCAATTGTTATTGGGTCATCGGTCTAATCATTCGTCTATTTACAGGAGCGTCACATGGCTACCCGCAAAACCGTCAAGAAAACTGCTGCAAAGAAACCCGTCGCAAAAAAATCTGCTGTTAAGTCGGTCAAGTCGGTAAAAGCGGCTGCCAACAATAGCGTCGCGCACAAAGTCGTGTTGGCTGGCTTGGGCGCCGCCGAGCGCGCGCAAGGCGAAGCAATGAAGGTTTACGGCATCATCGCCCGTGAAACCGAGCGCCTGACCGAACTCACCACCGAAGCCGCACAAACCCTGGCCAAGAAAGCCAATGTGTTTGTGAAGGAAGGCCAGAAGATTCAATCCGAAGTGCAGGCTGCGGCCGAAGCCAAGGCACGCGAAGTCGCCAAGGAAGTGAAAGCTTTCGCGATGAAGCAGGAAAAGAGCTTGAAGAAGAACGTGACCGGCACCGTCAATTCGACCGCCGCCAACGCCAAGGAAGGCATCACCCGTCTTGAGCATGTGTTCGAAGCGCGCGTGGCCAAGACGCTCAACACCTTTGGCATCCCGTCCAGCCAGAACGTGCGTGAACTGCAAGCCCGCATGGCCGACCTGCAAAAGGCGCTGAACCAGTTGAATAAGCGCGGCGCTCGTGCGTAATTTCAGTGCCGCTATTGAGCCCGGTCACTTTGCGTGACTGAAGCGATCGCTAGAATGGGGAATATCGATTTGATATTCCCCATTTTTCAATCGGCGCCGCAAAGACGGCGTTGCAAATAAAGATTCCCGCGCATCCGGAGGCAGCTTGGCCCGTCTGATCAAACCAAAGATTTCCAGCAAGCCGTTGGCGAAGACACCCGCCTCGCGCAAGCGTGTTTCGGCACGTCCCAAAGTGGCGCTGGCACTGGCTGGCGGCGGCCCGCTGGGTGCGATGTACGAAATCGGCGTACTGATGGCGCTGGATGAATCGCTCGAGGGACTGAACCTCAACGACATGGACATCTATGTCGGCGTTTCGGCCGGCAGCTTTATTACCGCAGGGCTGGCGAATCAGCTGACGCCGACCGAGATCTACCGCCTGTTCATCGATAACGATTCGCGCGGTACCCGAAAGCAGGGCGCGCTGAAGCCCGAACTGTTCCTGACACCGGCGTTGCGCGAATACGGACAGCGGCTGAAAAGCCTGCCGGGCCTCGCCATTAAGGGGCTGGTGCGTCGCGTGGCGAGTCCATTCCGCCGCACCACGATGGAGTCTTTCGCGCCGCTGACGCGTGCGATTCCTGCGGGCATCTTTGATAACGAGGGCATCGCCCGCTTTCTCGAAAAAACCTTCAGCCAGAAGGGCCGCACCAACGACTTTCGCAAGTTGAAGCGCACGTTGTATTCGGTGGCGGTCGACCTAGACACGGGCCGCGCGGTGACTTTCGGCGCGCAAGGCCAGGATCACGTGCCGATTTCCAAGGCGGTGCAGGCGTCTGCTGCACTACCGGGCTTGTTCCCGCCGGTGGAAATTGACGAGCACTACTACGTTGACGGCGCGCTGCAGAAAACGCTGAACGCCTCGCTGGCGCTGGAAGATGGCGCTGAACTGGTGATCGGCGTGAATCCGCTGGTGCCGTATGACGGCGACGCTGCTAATCGACGCAGCAAGGCGGAAATGGACAAGCTGATCGAAGGCGGCCTGCCGGTGGTGCTGTCGCAGACTTTCCGCACACTGATCCACTCGCGCATGCACACCGGGCTGGAAAAATACGCAGCCAAATACAAGAACGCCAGCATCGTGCTGTTCGAGCCGGGCAGTGACGATCCGGAAATGTTCTTCACCAACCTGTTCAGCTATGCCTCGCGCAAACGCGTGTGTGAGCATGCTTACCAGCGCACCCGCGCGGATCTGCTTAAGCGTCGCTTCGAACTGGAACCGGTGTTCGCGCGCTTCGGCATCAAGCTCAATATCGATGCGCTGAAAGACGAAAAGCGCACGCTCGATAGCCGCGTCTTCAAACAGCAGCAACCGACCAAAGACCAGCGTCTGCATCATGCCAAGCTGGACTTGGCCGACGCGGTGAATGACTTGGAGCAATGGGTGGCGCGCGCCCGCGCGTAGGATTTCGCCGACTTAAGAGGGAAAAACTCCAGCACTGGTGCGGTTTTACAAGGCTTTTCGGCCTGAAACCCGCGCCAGTGCTGGAGTTTTATCTTTTTTTGCGAGCGATTTCACTCTCAACCGGCTGCAAAACCGCTTGATTTGATCCATATCAAAAGAGCGGTTTTTGCCGTAGCCACAATCTCTTCATACGAATGAAACAAGTTGGCTGGCGACCCGGATTTCGGGCCGATCACGACAACAGACTGTTCCCGGAGAGATTGATATGGAAAGCACCTCAGAGGCCGTTCCGGCGGAAGTACGTTCGCGTGAGAAGCGGGTGTTCGTCTTCCTGACCGTGGTGCTTGCGCCCTTGGTGGCGGTGGCCGTGGTCGGCAGCTATGGGCTGCTGATTTGGCTGTACCAAATGTTCATGGGCCCGCCGAAAGGTTGATCGCCGTGAGCCGCGAAACTATTGACGCTCCCGATCTTTCCCGCCGCAGCTTTCTGCTGCGCAGTGAAATGCCTGCGCCAAGCGTAGCGGTGGCGCAGCATTGCCTCGCGCTGAGCGGTGTGTATTGCGACAGCTGCCGTGACGCCTGCGAAACCGGCGCGCTGAGATTTACCCCGCAGCTGGGTGCCGTTCCCAAGCCTGCGCTGGATACCAACCTGTGTACGCAATGCGGTGAGTGCGCGCGGCTTTGTCCGCAGGACGCAATACGTATCCGCCCCCTGACCGGAGATGCCGACCATGACTGAGCTCCATATCGCCAGTTGTGTTGTGCGTGTCCGGCCGGAAGCGATGAACTCGGCAATCGAACCGGTCGAAACCATCATCGGCAATCCCGTCGAGGCGCGCGATGCATCGGGCAAGCTGGTCGTGGTACTGGAAGGCGCCAGCACCGGCGCGTTGCTCGACCAGATGGACTTGATCAGAAAGATACAGGGCGTGCTGAGCATCGAGATGGTCTATCAGCACGCCGAAGAAGAATCCGTCATGAAGGAGTTGTTGCCATGAGCACCCATAAACTCACCCGCCGCGAGTTCATTCGCAATACCGCCGCCTCGGTGGCGGCGTCTGCGGCAGGAGTTTCGCTGCCAGCCGCCGCGGCCAATATCGAAACCGAGGCCAAATCGACCGAACTCAAGTGGAGCAAAGCCGCGTGCCGCTTCTGTGGCACCGGCTGCGGTGTCACCGTCGCGGTGAAGAACAATCGCGTTGTCGCGACCCATGGCGATCCGGCGGCGGAGGTCAATCGCGGCCTCAATTGCGTGAAGGGCTATTTCCTGTCGAAGATCATGTACGGCAGCGATCGGCTTACGCGTCCGCTGCTGCGCATGAAAGGTGGCAAGTACGACAAGAACGGCAGTTTCACGCCGATCAGCTGGGACAAGGCCTTCGACATCATGGCCGAGAAGTGGAAGGAGTCCTTGAAGAAAAAAGGTCCGACCTCGGTCGGCATGTTCGGCTCAGGGCAGTGGACTATCTGGGAAGGTTACGCCGCCAACAAACTCTACAAGGCCGGTTTTCGCTCCAACAATATCGATCCCAACGCGCGCCACTGCATGGCCTCTGCCGTCGGTGGATTCATGCGCACCTTTGGCATGGATGAACCCATGGGCTGCTACGACGATATCGAAGTCGCCGATGCGTTCGTGTTGTGGGGCTCGAACATGGCTGAGATGCATCCGATCCTGTGGACACGGGTCACCGATCGCCGCCTGTCGAATCCGGCAGTGAAGGTGGCGGTGATGTCGGTGTTTGAGCATCGAAGTTTTGATCTCGCCGACATCCCGGTGATCTTCAAGCCGCAGACCGATCTGGCCATCCTCAACTACATCGCCAACTACATCATCCAGAACGGCAAGGTCAATCAGGACTTCGTGTCGAAGCACTGCACTTTCAAGCGTGGCACCGAGGACATCGGCTACGGCTTGCGACCGGAACATCCGCTGGAGAAGAAAGCGAAGAACGCGGCCAAGGCCAACGACATGACGCCGATGACCTTTGAAGAGTTTCGCGATTATGTGAAGCCGTACACCGCAGATTACGTGTCGAAGCTATCCGGCGTGCCGGTGGACAAGTTGAAGGCCTTGGCCGAGCTCTATGCCGATCCGAAAGTCAAGGTGGTGTCGTTCTGGACCATGGGTTTCAATCAGCACACCCTTGGTGTCTGGGCCAACAACCTCGTTTACAACATTCATCTTCTCGTCTGAAAAATATCCACACCCGGCAATTCGCCATTTTCGTGGACGGGACAACCTTCC
>JAEUNB010000373.1 GCA_016790625.1 Betaproteobacteria bacterium
CTGGCGCGCTCGCGGTCGATTTGACGATTCCTACTACGAAGCTAGGTACGTTGGTTGTAGAGGATGATGGCCACGGAATGACTCCCAGCCAGTTCAGGGCGCGGTGGATGAAGCTCGGATACAACCGCGCAAAGCACCAAGGTAGCAATGTCGAATTTCCGCCCGAGCGTAAGGAGTTGCAACGACGCGCCTATGGTCGCAATGGCGTTGGCCGACACGGCCTTCTCTGTTTTTCAGACCGCTATGAAGTTGAGACATCATCTGGCGGCAAACGCAGCAATTTTGTCGTAAGCACATATAGCAAGGAAACGCCGTTTATCCTGGAAAGCGAGCGGATAACCGAAGGGGCCGGACATGGAACAAGGCTCTCGGTCTCTGTTGAACGCCACTTACCCGATGCGGATCGAATACGCGAAATTCTTTCCGCTAGATTTTTACATGACCCCAAATTCATTGTTCGCGTCAATGGACAGTCGATTGCACTTTTAGAGCACACTGGGCTCATCGAACAATCAGAACTAAAAGTTACGGAGTCTCTAAGCGTACAGTGTTACGTAATTGACTCAACGAAAGCGGCAAGTACAACGCTTTATCAGGGCATCGCTTTTTGGGTAAATAACCGATTAGTAGGTACGCCAAGTTGGGTAGTTGGATCAACGCAAGTTCTTGATGGGCGCGGACGTTTTGCAAAGCGGTATTCAATTGTTGTTAGCTGTGGGCCTGAGTGGATTCCGGAACTTGAGGCTGATTGGACGCGATTCAGATCAGGCGATCCAGTTAGAAGTCTTCAGGGGGTCGTTTGCTCCTACGCGCAGTTGACCATCAAAAAGCTCTCGCAAGACATGGTGGACGAGAGTTCGGAAGACGCCTTAGTGCGCAATCGGGAGCAGTTTCGGGAATTGCCCAACTTAGCTCGCATTGAGGTAGCGAATTTCACCCAAGAGCTCGTCCAGCTACAGCCATCAATTTCCCCAGAGACACTAGCAATAGCCGTACAAGCGGTAATCAACCTTGAGAAGTCTCGAAGTGGCACTGCGTTACTGGACAAACTTACAAAACTCGATGAATCCGATATTGATGGATTGGACCGCCTGCTAAGTCAATGGACGGTTCGTGATGCACTCTCGGTTCTTGATGAGATTGATCATCGTCTGTCCGTAATTACCGCGATCGAGAAGCTCTGCGGCGAAAAAAACACTGACGAACTTCACACACTACATCCGCTCGTCACTCAAGCCCGATGGCTATTTGGACCAGAATTTGATAGCCATGAGTACTCTTCAAATGTGACATTGCGATCCGCAACGGAAAAAGTGTTTGGGCAAAAACCAGGCGCTGAGGTTTTCAAGAACTCTCGTCAGCGCCCTGATTTAGTTGCACTGGCAGACGCGACCTATTCAATTGTCGGCACTGAAACATTTGACAGCCACGATCAAAATCTAACCGCCATTCGCGATGTATTGATTATTGAGCTTAAGAAAGGGCGATCAATGATCGGACGCGCCGAAGTCAATCAGGCGAATGGATATGTGCAGGATTTCTTGGGCTGCGAAGTAATTGATGGAACGCCGTTTTTTCGCGCTTTCGTGGTTGGATATGAAATCGAATCCAAAACACAACGCGAGATAGAAATAAAAGACAACCACGTTCTTCGCGCGCGAGTTGTAGCCACAACATACGGCCAATTGACTCGAACTGCACATCAGCGGTTTTTTAAGCTTAAGGAAAAAATTCCTGCTCGATTTGACGATTTAACCGGCAGCGAATTGGTAAGTCGCGTCATGCAAACGATGAGTCAGAAGTCTATTTTGCCGGGTGCAAGTGGTTCGTAAAGATTGCGTCAATGGCGCGAGCGCGAATACTCTCTCTCCCACGAGGGGAAGGAGCTAAGTTAGAGGTACCCGCCTTCGCGGGTACGACAGGAAATGGCGGGGCGGCGTGATTACATCATGCATATCAAACTCTAGCACTGGTGCGGTTTTCAGGCCGAAAATGGCTGTAAAGTCGCACCAGTGCTAGAGTTTTATAGTTTTCTATGTGATGGCGCTGGCCCAGCCAAGTCTGCGTTAAGGGCTAGCAAACTTGGATCCCCGCCCGGCGCAACCCTTGTGGTTGTGCGCGGGGAAAGGGCTTACGGCGAAGCGGCGAAGAAACTACGCGCTGAACAGCTTCAGCAAATTGCCAATCGCCAACCCGAGCAGGCAGATATAGGTCCCCGCCGTACCGATAAGCCGCCCTGGCGACGTGCCACCGGAGGAGAACAGGCCCCACGCATGCAGCACGCGCGAGAGCAAAAACACGGCGCCGAAAAAATGCAGTGCAGTGGCGCTGGCGTGATTGAGTTCGTAAATGCCGAGCAGCACGATAAACAGCGGAATCGATTCCAGCGCATTGCCGTGTACCCGAATGGCGCGAGACAGATCCCGATTGCCGCCGTCGCCCAAGCCGATACGCAAACTGCTGCGCAGCTTCATCACCACCAGGGCGAGCATCACGGCAAGCAACGCCAGCAGCGACGCGTAAACAGCGGTGATCGGCAGAATCAGCGTCATGTCACCGCCAGTTGTTGATTGGCGGTTTCCAGCCGTTCGACCAGCGTTTCAAGGAATTTGCGATCGAACAGGCGGCGGCAGCTGGGCGTGGCGTTGTTGAGATCGGCAGCACGAACCTTCATCACGATGCAATCGGTGGCGGTGGTGATGCTGGCCGAGCGCGGGCCATCGCGCTTGGCGAGGTAGGACATTTCGCCGAAGCAGTCGCCTGCACCCAGCACGTTGAGCAGCCGCTTGCCGCGTGTGACTTTGACATTGCCTTGCGCGAGGATGAAGAACGAGTCGCCCACATCGCCCTCGCTGATCAGCACGGTGCCGGCGGGGAATGGGCGCCATTTGCTGATCTTCAGCACCTCCCACAATTCGTTCTCCGGGAAATTGCGGAAGAACGACAGCGTCTTCAAGTGGCTGAACTGCTCGGTATCGGATACTTCGCTCTTGTTCTGCTGCGGCGATTGCTCGCCCTGCCACAGCGCCGCCAGATCTTTGCCGAAGTCTTCCCAGTTCTGGTAGCGGCGGGCGACGTCCTTTGCCATCGCCTGCTTGACGATGTCTTCCATCAACGCCGATACATCCGAGCGGAAGCGAGAAGGCGGATCCGGCTCGTGATTGACGATCTGGTACATCAGGCTGGCGGGATTCGAAGCCTCGAACGGCGTGCGGCCGGCGAGCAGCATGTACATCACCACACCCAGCGCATAGATGTCCGACTGCACTGTTGCCTTGGCACCGGTGAGGATTTCCGGCGCCATGTACAAGGGTGAGCCTACCGCCGCCACCTGGGTCTTGTCCGAGACGCGATTGAACGCCGCGCCGAAGTCCGCCAGCTTGATATCGCTGCCGGTCTTGTAAAGGATATTGCCGGGCTTCACGTCACGATGAATCAAGCCCTGCCCGTTGGCGAACGCCAGCGCACGCACGCATTTGAAAACGATTTCGGCAACGGTCTGTGTTGGCAGAAGATTTTCCGGGGTGCAGAACTTCTCCAGCGTGCCGCCCTCGACATACTCCATCACGATATAGCTGGTGCTCTCGTCCACTACCGCGTCGTAGATGCCAACGATATGCGGGTGCATGATCTTGCCGGCCAGCGATGCCTCGTTGAGGAACATGCTCTTGTACATCGCCCCGTCCTCGTCGTGCTTCAGCACTTCCGGGAACATCATCTTGATGGCGACGTTGCGATTGTTGAACGAGTCTTCTGCCAGATAGACGGCACCGGTCGCACCGCGGCCGAGCTCGCGGATCACGCGGTATTTGCCGATGTTTTCGATTGGGGGAGAAGTTGCTTCAGCCATGCGCAGGAATCGCTTTCTTGTCAGACCTTACGATATTCGACTGCCTTCACATCCGGGATCGCTTTGACAATTATCCCTGCCGCGTTCAGCGCGTCAAGGAAATAGCCCACACCGCTAAAATGCCACATCGCCAACGACGACACCGTGATGATACGCCGACTGCTTTTCCGGGCCACAGCCTGCCTTGCCTGCTTCGCCGCCGTGTATTTCACTGCCAATATGGCAAACGCGGAATCGCCGGAAAATTGGCCACGGAAACCGGTCCGACTGGTGGTGGCAGCCCCTGCGGGCAGCTCGGTCGATATCGTCGCGCGCGTGATTGCGGACGGGCTCAAGCAACGCTGGCCCAACGGCGTCGTGGTCGACAACAAACCTGCCGCCAGTGGAACTGCCGCGGCGGTGGAAGTTGCCCGCAGCGCGGCCGATGGCTACACGCTCCTTCTGGGTTACAACGGACCACTGGCCACCGCGCCCTCGCTCTATGCTCGACTTGCCTACGACCCGTTCAAGGACTTCGTCCCGGTGATCCTTACCGGTTCGCAACCCAATCTGCTGGCGGTCAACGCCCAGGTACCGGCCTCAAACTTAAGCGAACTGGTCGCTCTCATGCGCGCAAGCCCCGGCAAGCTCAACTACGCCAGCGTCGGCAACGGCTCGGCCTCGCATTTGTGCATGGAGCTGATGAAGCGGACGCTGAGCATCGACGTGGTACATGTGCCGTTCAACGGCGGACCGCCGGCTACGCAAGCCGTTGTTGCAGGCGATGTACAGATGATCTTCGCCGCGCCATCGAACCTGATCGGCCAGATCCGCGCAGGCAAATTGCGGGCAATTGCGACCACCGGCCGCAATCGTTTTGCGCCGTTGGCGGACATCCCTACCGTTGCCGAATCAGGCATCCCGGCAATGGCCAATTTTGAGGCGCTGGCATGGAACGGCATCGTCGCACCTGCAGGTACCGACCGGGCAATCGTGGAAGCGATCAACCGCGAGGTAAATGCCGTGCTGGCCAGAGCTGAGACACGAAAGAAACTTTTCGATGCCGGCATTGAAGCCGGTGGCGGCAGCGCCGAATCGTTGGGCCGTTTGATCAAATCCGAAGCCGAAAAATGGGGCGCCGTGATCCGCGCCACGGGCGCGCGCGTCGACTAGTTACGCCGTCACCAGGCTCTGCGCCACCCTCGCAATTTGCCGCCGCGCCTCCTGCACCAATTCTTCAAACTCCGCTCGCGCCGCTTCGGCACTCGTCCGCCAGTTTGCTTCACCCTTCGCGTCGCCACGATCAGCGCAGAGTTCCGCCATCAACACCGACAACGCCGCCGCTTTATTCGAGGGCCGAAACAAGGCCGCCTCGCGCAGGCCGTCCTGCAGGCTTTGCTCAGCTGCCTGCATATCGCCAGCACGCATTTCCAGGCGCGCCATCTCAAGGCCGATAAAGGAGAGTACGGAGCGATTCTTGCGCGTCACGGCGAGATCGCGAGCGGCTCGGAATCGCTCATAGGCGCCTGCATGTTGGTCAAGTTGCAACAACAGAAGTCCCGCCACCCCTTGGGCATCCAGCAGGATCGGCAACTTATCTTGCTCCAGGCAATGCGCGATCACACCATCGACCAGTTCAAGGCCGCGTGTCGCGTAGTCAGCGCATTGATCGGCGGCACTGCGGCGCTTTGCGTCCTCCGCCCGTTTGCGCAACAGGTTGGCGATATTGGTCTTCACCCGCCATCGATCGAAAACCGCTTCCGGCGAGCCTGACAGCACCAGCGCCAGATCCAGCTGCACTTCCGCTTCATCGAATTTGCCCAAGTCGCCAAGCACGATGCCGAACAGGTTGTGGACGCGAATTTGCAGTTTCAGATTTCGTTCCTCCTCGGCAATCGCCAATGACTTGCGCAGCAGCTCGATCTCGCTATCGACCGGCGTCATCAGCAAAAAGGCACCCGCCAGCATGGTCATCGCCTGCCCCATGCCGAGCCGGTCGTTTTCACGCCTGGCCATGAAGAACGCATCGATGCTGCCTGCGAGCGAGGCCCAGAAGTCACCGCGAATGGAATGCACCAGTGCGGCGGCATTCATCGTGATGATTTCGCCGCGGCGGTCATTGCTCCTGCGCGCGGCCTCGATGCCGCCGTGCAATATCAGCAATGCTTCCTTCGTGTCGCCCCTGCGTCCGACCACCAAGGCCGACTCGGCCAGATTTTCCCAGGCATCCAGCGATGCCAGTTGCAACTTTTCCACCTTCACCATCCAAATTCCAATTCGACCGCCGCGCCACACCCACGCCACGCAAAAATGAAAAGGGGTATCCGGTTCAACTCGCGGAATAAGCCCGCAAACTGAATCGGATACCCCTAGCCTGTACTGCTAGCGCTTGCCGATGGTTATCCCGGCAGCGCCCTATGTTTATAGGACGAATAATACCACTTTTGCCAAAGTGGTATGTACCGCGATTGCGGTATGCCGGCTGCTGGACGTAAAAACGCCCTTCCCGTTGCCGGGAAGGGCGCAGGGCTTGGACGGCGCCTAGAACAGACCGACGATCTTGCCCTCGTCGTTGACATCGATGGCGTTGGCGCTCGGAACCTTGGGCAGGCCCGGCATGGTCATGATATCGCCGCAAACCAGCACGATGAATTCGGCACCCGCTGCCAATCGTACCTCGCGAACCGTCACCACATGCCCGCTGGGCGCGCCGCGCAATTGCGGATCGGTCGAATACGAATACTGCGTCTTGGCCACGCAGATTGGGTAGTGTCCGTAGCCTTCATCTTGCAGCCGCTTGATCTGGCCACGAATCTTGGCGTCAGCGGTGATGTCCGACGCGCCGTAAATCTTGGTGGCGATGGTCTTCATCTTGTCCCACAAGGTTGCATTTTCCTCGTAGACAAACTTGAAGTTGTTCGGCTGTTCGCACATATCGACAACCATCTTGGCCAGATCGGCCGCGCCCTTGCCGCCATCGGCCCAGTGCTTGGCCACCACCACCTTGGCGCCCATTTTCTCGCAGCGGGCCACCAGCAGCTTCAATTCAGCTTCGGTGTCGTGGGTGCGATGGTTGATCGACACCACGCAGGGCAGGCCATAGTTCTGGGTAACGTTATGGATGTGGCGCTCGAGATTGACGATGCCCTTCTCAAGTGCTTCGACGTTTTCCTTGGAGACTTCCTTCACGTCCATGCCGCCGTGATACTTGAGCGCGCGGATGGTGGCAACGATCACGACTGCGGAAGGACGCAGGCCTGACTTGCGGCACTTGATGTCGATGAATTTCTCGGCCCCCAGGTCTGCGCCAAAGCCGGCTTCCGTTACGACGTAGTCGCCCAGCTTCAGCGCGGTCTGTGTCGCGATCACGGAGTTGCAACCATGGGCAATATTGGCGAACGGGCCGCCGTGGATAAAGGCCGGGTTGTTCTCCAGCGTCTGAACCAGATTCGGCAGCAGCGCGTCCTTCAGCAGCGCGGTCATGGCGCCCTGTGCGTTCAGGTCCTTGGCGAGGATCGGCTTTTGGTCCTTGGTATAGCCGACAACAATCTTGCCGATGCGCTCTTTCAAATCCTTGATCGAGGTTGCCAGACAGAAGATCGCCATGATCTCCGAGGCCACGACGATGTCAAAACCGTCTTCGCGCGGATAGCCGTTGGCCGGGCCGCCCAAGGCAATCGTAATTTCGCGCAACGCGCGGTCGTTCATGTCTACCACACGCTTCCACACCACGCGACGCACATCGAAGCCGAGCTCGTTGCCATGGTTGATGTGGTTATCAATCAGCGCCGCCAGCAGGTTGTTGGCCAACGCGATGGCAGAGAAGTCGCCGGTGAAATGCAGATTGATGTCTTCCATCGGCACCACCTGGGCATAGCCGCCACCGGCAGCGCCACCCTTCATGCCGAACACCGGCCCGAGGGAGGGTTCGCGCAAGCAGATGATGGCTTTCTTGCCGATGTGATTGAGCGCATCGCCCAGACCCACCGTGGTGGTGGTTTTGCCTTCGCCGGCGGGGGTCGGCGAAATAGCCGTCACCAGGATCAGCTTGCCGTTCTTCTTGCCCTTGAGAGAGTCAACATAATTCAACGACACTTTGGCCTTGTAGCGGCCATAGGGTTCCAGCGCATCCTCAGGAATGCCCAAGCCTGCGGCGATGTCCTGAATTTTTTTCATTGTTGCCTTTTGGGCAATATCGATATCGCTCAGCATGCATTCCTCCATCAAGGGATTGGTTTTTTCTTGCGTGAAAGTATGGAACCGCGCTCGGGTCGCGCACCTTGATAAGCGTCAAGTAGAATGCCGATTTGACTTGTATCAATTGCCGCGATGCCGCCAGACAATCCCTTTACCACCAGTTCCGGTGAGTCCACCATCCAGCAGCACACTGCGGTTGCACGTGTGCGCGAGGCGTTGGGCAAGGCAGGAGTCGCAAACAGCATCACGGTAATGCCGGAAGCCACGCATACGGCGCAGGCTGCTGCCGACGCACTCGGTTGCAATATTGCGGAAATTGCCAAGTCGATCATTTTTCGCGCACAGGATGGTCGTGCTGTACTGGTCATCACCAGCGGCGTGAATCGTGTCGATGACCGCAAGGTTGCTGCGCTGATTGGCCAGACCTTGGGCAAGGCCGATGCGGATTTTGTCCGCGCGCAATGCGGTTTCGTAATCGGTGGTGTAGCGCCTGTCGCACACTTGGCCGAGCCGATCACACTCATGGACGAGGATTTGCTCAAGTTTGGCGCCGTGTGGCCGGCCGCCGGTCATCCCAACACGATGTTCCGCATTTCACCTCAGGATCTGGCACGCATTTCCGGCGCCCGCGTCGCTGATATCGCACAAAGGAAATCGACATGAACGCCAACGAACAACTGATACGCGATTTCTATGCCGCGTTTGCGCAACGCGATGCGGCCGGCATGGCGAAGTGCTATCACCCGGATATTTTCTTTTCAGATCCCGCTTTCCCCGCATTGCGCGGCAAGGAAGCGACGGCAATGTGGTCGATGCTGTGCTCTCGCGGCAAGGATCTGGAACTCACGCTGGTCAATGCGCAGGCAACCGATGATGGTGGTACTGCGCGCTGGGAAGCCAAATACACTTTCAGCCAAACCGGTCGCTCGGTGCATAACAAGATCGACGCGATGTTCGCCTTTCGCGATGGCAAGATCGTCCGCCACATTGATCGTTTCCCGTTCTGGACCTGGTCACGCCAGGCGTTGGGACCGATGGGCTTGCTGCTGGGTTGGTTTGGACCGCTGAAGGCAATGGTGCGCAAGAAAGCGGACCGCTCGCTGAAGGACTACATGCAGAAGAACGAGGGGCAATACCCCGCGCCCTGATTCAGGCAATCGGTCCGATCAGCGGATGATGGGAAAAATAGCGTTCCCATAGTTCACGCACTTCGCGCTGCGCTTCCTGGTGCGCATGACGGATGCCAGCTTGCAATTGGTCGGCCTGCATGTCGTGCGAACCCGTATCCAATTCCTGCCCCAGCATTCGATAGCATTCTGCCAAGCCACGGTGAATCTGCATCTGCAGGTCGTGAATCTCTGCCTCACGCGCCAACTCCAGTGCGCGTTTGAATTCGCTTTCAGCCTCTGCCAAATTGTTCTGCGCGAGCAGGATACGCCCCAGCCCCAGATGAGCCTCAACAATGATTTGAGGATGTTTTAACTCGTGTGCTGACGCAAGCGCCTGCTTGACCAGAACCATGGCCGTTGACTGGTCACCCGCCAGATGGTGGTACTCCGCGAGCAGTGCCATCTTGTCGGCAATTTCATAGGCATTGCCGTCCGCTTTGGCGACATCCACGCCGTCCCTCAAGACCTTGATTGCCTGTTCGAGCAATGCCGTACCGGTGTCCCCTGAGACTGCGGAAAAGGCTGCGTCGGCACGCTGTTTGAGGATACCCGCCAGGTTGGCAACCACCTTGGGCAGGTGGCTGGTGTCATTCATTTTTGCCAGACACCGGCGTGATTGCTCCAGCTCCGCGTCGGCCTCGTCGAAACGGCCGACATCGCCGAATACCATGCCGAGCATATTGCGCGATCGCGCCTCCAAAAAAACATCCCCGGTCCGTCCGGCAATGTTGAGACATCCATTCAGTGCCTCGATTGCCAGATCCTGCGCCTTGATTTCCTTGCACGCCGCCGCAATAGTTGCAAGCGTATGTCCCATGCGGACAAAATTCTGGTCGCGCGAAAAGCCTTGATAGGCATCGAGGCCGCTGGCAATCGACATCAGATAGTCGGCACGGAAGTAATGACACATGGACGCGCCGTACATCGCCTCCGCCTGCTCCTGTGGCATGGGATGCGATTGCGCCAGCTTGAGCGTTTCCTTCACCGCCTCAAGGCCTTGATGTGGCAAACCGGCGCGGGCATAGGCTGCCGCAAGTTCGCACAGCACCGCGGCGCGCTCGCGCGGCTCATGGTCTTGAGGCAGCCCTGCCAGACGCTGCTTCAATTGCTCAATGATCAGCTGACCGCTCATGGATGGTCTCGCAGATTGCCGCTATCGGAGGTGAATCCTGCCAAATCGGATCGGGTGGAAATCATGGTTTGCGCACATGTGTGACCACGCTGGCCACGTTGTTATTGTTATTTGGTTCACACAACTGTACCAGTGCAATTGTGGCGGCAATGTGCACACGCGCACACAGCATGGCCGCCTGTCGGTTATTTTCGACCGCCTGTAATGCTTTACGACTAAGTCGACGCGTTTTTCCCACGCAGCATGGCGACATTGCCCAACACCGACAGCGCGACGCCAAGTGTGGTTAGCCAGGTCCATGCAAATTTTTCGAGGAAGAACGAAACAGACAATGCCACCACCGGCACCATCACCCCAATATAAGACGCGGGGGCGGCACCGATACGCTCCATCAAAGTCAGGTAGCACCCGAAAGTAATGATGGAGCCAAACACCGCGAGATAAAACAGGGAAAGCGAATATCCGGCACCAGCTCCGAAATTGAATGGCTTCCCCGTAACAGCGCCGATGGCAAGTGCCAGCACACCGCCATATAGCATGCCCCATGCCATGCTGGTCCATGTGGGGTAGCCACGCCGCTGGGTACGCATGGCGATCATGCTGCCTGCAGATGAAGCCAGCACCGATAGCATCGTCAGCAACGCGCCCAGTTCGGCATTGCGACTAGCGGAGAGCTTGCCGAATTCGGTCCAGAACACGCAGACAATGCCGGCAATTCCCAGCGTTGCGCCGAGTGCCACGCGCAACGTCATCGGCGTTCCAAAAAACAACCGCGACATCAGCATCGCAATCATCGGACTCGCGGAGTAGCCGACCGCCACCATGCCGGAAACGATATAGGTTTCGGCATAGTAGACAAAGATGTAGCTGATGCAGAACATCGCCGCACCGAAGAAAAACAGATCGATGTGTTGCGCAGGTTTGAATCGCAGCGACATCCCGCGCCATCTGCAGAATGCGAATAGCACCGCCGATGCCAACAGGAAGCGATACCCCACCGACATCTCCGGCGCAACATCACCCAACTGAAAGGTAATGACGATCCAGGTCGAACCCCAGATCAGGACGCAGGTGAGAAACAGCTGGAGATTTGATAACGGCATGAGAGCGCTGCAGGTCTCGGCATGCCGAGAAAGAGGAACGGCGGGGCCGGCCACCAAGCGGTGGCCGGCTCAGAAAATTACTTGTTGATGCCCAGTTGCGAAAGCACAAATGAATAGGTAATCGCAACCTCTTTCAATGCGTCATAGCGGCCCGACGCGCCACCATGCCCTGCTTCCATGACAGTCTTCAGCAGCAGCGGGTTGTTGTCGGTCTTCAGGGTGCGCAGGCGTGCAACGTACTTCGCTGGCTCCCAGTACATCACCTGCGAGTCGTTAAGGGACGTCTCGACCAGAATTGCCGGATAAGCCTTCTTCTCAAGATTCTCGTAAGGCGAATAGCTGCGCATGTATTTGTAGGCTTTCTCCTGATTTGGGTTGCCCCACTCCAGGTATTCGCCAACCGTCAGCGGCAGTGTCGCATCGAGCATGGTGTTCATCACGTCCACAAACGGCACTTGCGAAACCACTGCCTTGAACAGGTCCGGACGCAAATTGGTAACGGCGCCCATCAGCAGACCACCGGCGCTGCCGCCCTGCATCGCCATCAGCTTTGGCTCGGTGTATTTCTGCGCGACAAGGTGCTCGCCAGCGGCAATGAAGTCGGTGAAGGTATTCATCTTCTTCATCATTTTGCCGTCGTCGTGCCATTTCTTGCCCATTTCGCCGCCACCGCGGATATGCGCAATCGCAAAGATCACGCCACGATCCAGCAACGCGAGACGGCTGGAGCGGAAGGATAGCGGCATCGAAATGCCGTATGAGCCGTAACCATAAAGCAACGTCGGTTGCGGACCATTTTTCTTCAGCGACTTCTTGTAAACCAGCGAGATCGGAATCTTGGTGCCGTCTTTGGCCGTGGCAAAGATGCGCTCAGACTGATAATCCTTGGTCTCGTAGCCGCCCAATACCGGTTGCTGTTTCTTCAGGATGCGTTCGCGCTTTGCCACGTCATAATCGAACACCGAGTTCGGTGTCACCAGTGAACCGTAGTTGAATCGATACAGTGCGGTATTGAACTCGGCATTCTGACCGGGCGACGCATCGTAGGCCGGTTCCGGGAACGCCATGCTGTGCGGCTTGCGGGTCTTCATGTCGAACACGCGAAGCTGCGGCAGTCCGCGCGACTTCTCGACCACGACAAAAAAGTCCTTGAACATATCTACACGATCGAGTTTCACATCGGCGCGATGAGGGATCAGTTCCTTCCATTTCTTCTGATCTGCCTTGCCTTCAGGCGCCGTCACCAAGCGGAAGTTGCGACCCTTGTCGTTGATCACGATGAACAACTCCTTGCCGGCGTGATCGATGTGGTACTTGATATTTTCCTTGCGCGGCAGGTATGACTCGAATTTGCCATCGGGCTTGTTCGCATCCAGCAACCACATTTCATTGGTTTCCGAGCTCTCGGCGTTCAGCGTCACGAAACCCGTGCTGCGGGTAACGTCAACCTCGATACCATACAACTCGTCCTTCTCGTTGTACAACTCTTCTGCGGCCTTGCCACCGCCCAGCTTCTGGCGGAACAGGCGATCCGAGCGCTTGGTGGTTGCGTCTTCGGTGACGAAGAACACGGTTTGATTGTCGTTGGCCCAAGCCACGCTGGTCACGCGCTCGGCTTTCTCATCCAGCATCTTTCCTGTTTCCAGATCCTTGAAGCGCAAGGTGTACTGACGGAAGCCGGTGAAGTCGGTGGAGTACGCCAGCATCTTGCCGTTCGGGCTGATGTCATACGCACCCAGGCCGACAAATTTGTTGTCCTTGCCGAACTCGTTCAGATCGAGAACGATCTCTTCCTTCGCGTCGAGCGAGCCTTTCTTGCGGCAGTAGATGCTGTACTGCTTGCCCTGTTCGGTGCGCGAGTAATACCAATATTCGCCTTTGCGATACGGCACGTTCTCGTCGGTTTCCTTGATGCGCGACAGCATGTCTTTGTACAGCGTCTCCTGGAAATCCTTCAGCGGGCCGAGCACGGTTTGCGTATAGGCGTTCTCAGCCTTCAGGTAGTCAATCACTTCCGGATTGGCCTTTTCGCGCAACCAGAAATAATCGTCGACGCGCTTGTCGCCGAATTTCTCGAAAGTCTGTGGCTTCTTGGCGGCGGCAGGAGGCATGGGAGCGGGCTGTGAAATGGCGGTCAAGGAGAACAATATCAGCGGGGCAAGCGTGAACGCGTGACGCAACATGGCGAAAATCCGATCGGATGTGTCATTGAAGACGGCAATTATAACTTTTGCCCAATGGCTGCCCAACCTCACCCTATGTAGCAGTCTGTAACGAATGGATACATCTGCGTGGCCCGAAACGTAAACGCGCGCTACGGGCCATCGTTGTTTGGCAGAGCGCTGACATTTGCTCCCTCCTCAATTCTCAAAGGAAAAGCCATGAAAAACCGTATCCTGATCACCGCCTTGACCGCCGCATTCCTCTCCCCGGTATTTGCGCAAACACCCGCTACCCCGGCCACGCCAAAAGTCGATCAGCGCCAGGCCAACCAGGCAGCTCGCATTGAGCAGGGCACGGCATCCGGCGCGCTGACCGACAAGGAAGCCGCCAAGCTCAACGCCGGCCAAGCCCGCGTCGAAGCAAAGGAAGAGAAGGCCAAGGCAGATGGTGTGGTCACCAAGAAGGAACGCGCCAAACTGCAGCACGCCGAAAACAAGCAAAGCCGCAAGATCAAGCGTCAAAAGCACGACGCGCAAACCAAGCCTGCAACGCCGCCGACAAACTGATTTTTTGATACGCAACCCATAGCCCGGTCAGTCAATACGACCGGGCTTTTTCATTGATAGGCTGTCACCATCCGCAAGCGACGATCAGGACGGATTGCTATACTGTTCATATTTACAGCCAAGCGATTCATCCATGTTCCAAGCCACTCCGCTTCCAACCAGCGACAAAGCGACTTTCTATCGCGATCTCGACAAGCAGCTTTCGGGCTTGCTAGCCGGTGAACGCGATTTCATCGCCAACGCCGCCAATCTGTCGGCACTGATTTTCAACTTCGTGCCTGACCTGAACTGGGCCGGCTTCTACCTGATGCACGGCAATGACCTGTTGCTGGGGCCGTTCCAGGGCAAGCCCGCGTGTGTGCGCATTCCGGTGTTTCCGCAGCCGCGCGGCGTGTGTGGCGCAGCGGCGTTTCAACGCAAGACGCAGCTGGTGCCGAATGTGCACGAATTCCCCGGCCACATCGCCTGCGACTCGGCATCGAACTCGGAGATCGTGGTGCCACTGCTGGCAAACGGGCGCGTGATCGGCGTACTCGATATTGACAGCCCGACGCTGAGTCGTTTCGATGCTATCGACCAGCAAGGCATCGAGCAACTGGTACATACATTTCTCGCCATGACCGACGTGCCGGCCATGCCGGTGCCTGCCGCCGCCTGACCCCATGACCACCTCGCGCCGCGAACTGTTGCGCACGATGGCGTCACTGCCATTGGTCGGCGCCGTTCATGCCACGCAATCATTTGGCGCCGCCGCGAGCCGACTTTCATGCGAACCCATTGCCGGGCATTTCACCCATGACACCGTGCGCATCTGGCTGCAGGCAGACGATCCGGTCAAAGCGGCCATCGTGTTCAGACCAGTAGCCGGCGGGGAAGGACTGGGCACACGCCCGGTCGTACTGGAAAACAAACACGCCTGTTCGGCCATCCTCGAAATCGACAAACTGAAACCAGACACGCGCTATGAGTACACGGTGTCGCTGTCTGGCAAAACCGCAAGCGAAAACCGCTATTTCCGCACCGCGCCCGCGCCCTCTACTTCGCCCGCTGATTTCCGCATTTACCTGGGTTCATGTGCTTACGCCGAAGCCATGTCCCCCAGCGGCAACCCTTACGGCGACGAGTTCCACATCTTCGACACCATCGCCGGCAAAATGCAGGGCGACAAGCTGCCGCACTTCATGCTGTGGCTGGGCGATAACCTCTATTTCCGGCCCAAGGGAAAATTTCTCGGCGAGGCCGACTATGCGAGCGTGGAACGCATGGAAGCGCGCTATCGCGAAATCCGCGCCAAGGCGATGTTCCAGAAACTGTTTGCCGCCACGCACCACTACGCCATCTGGGACGATCACGACTACGGTCCCAACGATTCGGACAAAACCTTTGCACTGAAGGCCGACGCGCTACGCCTGTTCCGACAATACTGGCCCAATCCCGATATGGGCTCAGCGGATACGCCCGGTACATGGACCTGCTTTACTCACCAGGACGCCGAGTTCTTTCTTCTCGACGATCGTTTTTATCGCGACAACGAAAAGGCACCGGTCGATCCCGCCAAGGCCATGTTCGGCCCGGCGCAAATCGAGTGGCTGAAGAGATCGCTTGCATCGTCCAAAGCAACGTTCAAGCTGGTGTGCAACGGCAGCCAGCTTCTGAGCGAGGATGAAAACGGCCATCAATCCGGCTGGCACAACTATCGCACCGAGCGCGAATCGTTTCTCGCCTGGCTGGCCAAGGAGAAAATTCCCGGGTTGCTGTTCCTTTCCGGTGACCGCCATAACACGCAGGTGTTTCGCCTGAAGCAGGATGGTGCGCCAGTCGTTTACGAATTTTCCTGCTCGCCGTTCACCTCACGCCTTTCGAAGCTGAGCAAGAAGGATCGCGCCAATCCGCGTTTCGTCGCCGAACTCGGTGTGGAACAGCGCAACTTCGGCACGCTGGAATTTGCCGGTCGCGGGGCAGACCGAAAGATAGTTGCCTCATGTTTCGACTCGAACGGAAAGCAGCTGTGGCAACGCACGCTGGCCAGCGCCAAGCCCGGCGCAGACGGTGAGCCGGCCTAGGAGCCGCGGAGCGCGCAATGCCGCTTAATGCGCTGCTGGTTGATTTCAACTCGTACTTCGCCTCCTGCGAACAGCAGATGCGCCCCGAGCTGCGCGGTCGTCCGGTAGGTGTCGTTCCCATGTTGGCCGATACGACATGTCTGATCGCCGCAAGTTATGAGGCGAAAAAGTTCGGTGTCAAAACGCTGACCAATGTCGGTGAAGCAAAAAAGAAGATCCCCGATATCGAACTGGTGGTGGCACGCCACGAGCTTTACATCGATTTTCACCATCGCGCACAAAAGGCGGTTGATGAGATAGCGCCGATTCGCCAGGTGCTGTCGATTGATGAAATGGTGTGTGACCTTCCCTCCGGTTTTAAATCCCACGAGGCGGCAATTGAACTCTCACACCGCCTCAAGAAGCACCTGGCCGCAAGCATCGGCGAGTGCATGAAGGTGTCGATCGGTCTCGCGCCCAACACCTTCCTCGCCAAGCTAGCTTCGGACATGCAGAAGCCCGATGGGCTGGTGATTCTCGATGAGCAGGACCTGCCGGGGAAAATCCTGCATCTGCCGATCCGCGCCCTCTCCGGCATCGGCGCGAATATGGAAGCGCGTCTAACGCGTCACAACATCAAAACGATGGCCGATCTTTATGCGCAGACGCCAGAGCAGCTTCGCGCGGTGTGGGGCGGCGTGGGCGGCGAGCGCTTTCATGCCCGGCTGCGTGGCGCGGAGGTAAACGACTTCGACCACGGCATGGGATCGATCAGCCACTCGCATGTGCTGGCGCCGGATCTGCGCAACCGGGATGATGCCTACGCGGTGCTCAACCGCCTCACGCAGAAAGCGGCGATGCGATTACGCAAAGTGGAGCGCTTTACCGG
>JAEUNB010000392.1 GCA_016790625.1 Betaproteobacteria bacterium
GATTCTGGTTGCAGGCCCGTTGTTGATGGCGATGTACAAAAATTACGAGCTCAAGTTTGGCGATGGCGAAGGTCTGCGCGGGATCAATCACTACTCTTTATGGAAATCGGTCGCCTGCCACTACGCCGGTGGATGCGGTATCGACAGTATGTTTGTGGTTGAAGACTGCATCATCAACGCGCGTTGCGATGTCGCGAGCTACGAAGACAATCTGCAGAAGTACCTGCTTTCCCCTGCTGACTGGCTGCGTTTTCAGGAATATCGCGACATCTTGATCAAGGCCATCGATACGCAGGATTGGTCGCTGCTGAGGGAATCGCGAGGGCCGGTCAGCAATACCATGCGATCGGCCCTGACGCCGCAAATGAATTCGCCGAAATTCAGGCTGCGCTTCCGCTGAATGGCGACGTGACGATTTCGGCCTTCGCTACCCCGCCCGCCCCAACCACCCCCGCAACGCCGCCGACACTTCCGCCGGCTGCCCCATCGTTGAGAGATGCGCGCACTCTTCCAGTACGGTCAGTTGCGCGCCCGGGATGGCAGCGGCCATTTCTTCATGCACGGCCACGGGCGTAACGACGTCATCGCGGCCGCACAAGACCAGCGTGGGACATTTGATCGCGGCCAGATAAGGACGGCTGTCGATGCGGCCGATGATGGCGCGCTGTTGACGCAGGTAAGCCTCTTCGCCAATGCGGTGGCCCATCGAGTAGATGCTGTCGACCATCGAGTGATATTTCATCCGGGTGGGATGCACCAGTTTCGGCATCAACTGGTCGAGCACGATCTGGAAATTGATTTTGGCCTGCGCCATCGCGGCGTGGCGGTTGGCGGTGGCTTCGGCGGTGTCCGGGCGGGCCGTGGTGCTGAGCAGCGCCAGCGCCTGCACGCGTTCCGGTGCCTGGCGCATGATCTCGAACGCGACGTACCCGCCCATGGAAAGGCCGGCCAGCGCGAAACGCGGCGGCGAATGCTTCAGCACTTCCGCCGCCAGCTCGGTGATGCTGTCGGCGACGGTAAGGTCGGCCACACTGCAGCGTGCGATATCGGCGAGATCGTCGATCTGCGCGCGATACAGCCGCTCGTCGCACAACAGGCCGGGAAGCAGGACGAGATTCTGTTTTTCAGCAAGTACCATGGCCACTCCGAAGTTGTAGTTTGCCGCAAGTGTCGCGCCGCGATGCGATCACGTCTGTGTCCTATCTCACTATTTGCGAAATGGTATTGAGACCACTGTCGCCACGTTGCGACAGCATGGGTGCGAATTGCCGTTAATATTCCACCTCGCCGACAAACCGGACTTACTCCATGCGCCAACTGTTTTGCTCCCTAGCCTGCACGCTGCTGCTCACTGCGTGCGGCACCCTGCCCTCCATGACCACCAGCGAAGACCAGCGCTTCGAAGCACATGCCAATGCCGTGCTGGAGGAAATGTGGCGCGAATTTCCCGAATCCGCCACACGCGCCGGCAACTACAAGTACATCGACCGCCTGACCGTGCCGACGCAGGCGCGGCGCGATGCATCGGTCGCGTTCTATGAGCGGCAGCTCGCAGCGCTGGCGAGCTTCGATGCCGCGAAGCTGAATGCTGGCCATCGCGTCGATTTGACCCTGATGCGCAATCACTTCGAATCCAGCCGCTGGTATCTCACCACCTTCCGCGCCTGGGAGTGGCAGCCATCGAACTACAACGTCGGCAACGGCTTCGGCGTGCTGCTGAATACGCCGTTCTCGCCTCTGGATGATCGCCTCAAGCTGATGCTGACGCGGATGGAAAACGTGCCGGCCTACTACGCCGCAGCGAAAGCCAGCATCGCCAACCCGACGCTGGAGCACACGCAGCTCGCGATTCAACAGAACAAGGGCGCACTGGGTGTGTTCAATGACGATTTGCTGAAGAAGCTGGATGCTTCCGCATTGAGCGCCACCGAAAAGGCACAGTTCAAAGCCCGCATGGATGCAGCGAAGCAAGCCATCACCGATCATCTCGCCTGGCTCGCGGCGCTGGAAACCAAACTCAAGGCCGGCCCGGCGCGCAGCTTCCGCATCGGCCGCGCGCTCTACGAGCAGAAATTTACCCACGACATCCAGTCCGGCTTCACTGCCGAGCAACTCTATCGGCGCGCGCTGGCGGACAAGGCGGCGCTGCACGACAGCATGGAAAAACTGGCGCGCATGCTGTGGCCGAAGTACATGGCCGGCCAGCCGCTGCCTGCCGATCGTCTCGTCATGATCCGCGCCGTGATTGATGAGCTCTCCAAGCGCCACACCACGCGCGAGGCCTTTGTCGAGACCATACGCAAGCAGATCCCGGAACTCGAATCGTTCGTACGCGAGAAGGACCTGCTTGATCAGGATGCCACGCGTCCGCTGGTGGTGCGCGAGACACCGATGTACATGCGTGGCGGCGGCGCGGGTGCCTCGATCAGCGCGCCCGGCCCGTTCGACCCCACCGCCAATACTTACTACAACGTTACGCCGCTCGACGGCATGAGCGACGAGGACGCGGAATCGTACCTGCGCGAGTACAACGACTGGACGCTGCAGATCCTCAATATCCATGAAGCCATTCCCGGCCATTACACGCAGCTGATGCACTCGAACAAATCGAAGAGCCTGATCAAATCGCTGTTCGGCAATGGTTCGATGATCGAGGGCTGGGCGGTGTTCAGCGAGAAAGTGATGCTCGACGCCGGCTACGGCAACCAGTCGCCGGAAATCTGGCTGCTGTGGATGAAATGGAACCTGCGCTCGGTGATGAACACCATCCTCGACTACGAGATCCAGACCATGAATCTGCAGCGCGATGCAGCGCTGACGCTGATGACGCGCGAAGCCTTCCAACAGCAAAAGGAAGCCACCGAAAAATGGCGCCGCGCGACCTTCACCCAGGTGCAGCTCACCAGCTACTTCAATGGTTACGCCGAAATCACCGCGTTGCGCGACGAACTGCGCGCGAAGCAAGGCAAGGATTTTTCGGTGAAAGGCTTCAACAATAAATTCCTGTCTTACGGCAGTGCGCCGGTGAAGGCGATACGGGAGTTGATGGTGGCCGGGCAATAGCCGACTTCAATCAAAACTCCAGCACCGGCAAGCCTTCCGGAGCACTTTCGCCCGGATAGCCGCACCAGTGCTTGAGTTTAAAATTCCCTCGCTATAGATCAAACATGCGCATCCTCGTCACCGGCAGTTCCGGCCATCTCGGCGAAGCACTGGTCCGCACGTTGTCCGCCGAGGGGCGCGATGTCGTCGGACTCGACATAGCACCCTCGCCTTTCACCCATGCTGTCGGCTCGATTGCCGATCGCGCGTTCGTCCATGCCCACATGCACGGCGTCGAGGCGGTGCTGCACACGGCAACACTGCACAAGCCGCACGTCGCCACGCATTCACGCCAGGACTTTGTCGATACCAATATCACCGGCACGCTCAACCTGCTGGAAGAGTCGGTCGCGGCTGGTGTGCGCTCCTTCGTATTCACCAGCACCACCAGCGTGTTCGGCGACGCACTGGTACCGCCGGCCGGCATGCCGGCGGCGTGGATCACTGAGGATGTAGAGCCGATAGCGAAAAACATCTACGGCGTGACCAAGCTGGCGGCGGAGAACCTGTGCCACCTGTTCCATCGTAACCAGAAACTGCCTTGCATCATTCTGCGCACATCACGGTTTTTCCCGGAGCAGGATGACGACGCGGAAACGCGTGGCCAGTACACCGACGAGAACATAAAGCTCAACGAATACCCTTATCGGCGTGTGGCGCTGGAGGATGTGGTCGAGGCGCATCGGCTGGCGATCGAGCATGCACCGGGCATCGGCTTCGATCGCTTCATCATCAGTGCAACCACGCCATTTGTTCCAGGCGATCTGGCGCAACTGCGCAACGATGCACCCGCTGTGCTCGCCAAGCATGTTCCCGGCTACGCCGAGGTGTACACGGCGCGCGACTGGCGGATGTTTCCGGGTATCGATCGGGTGTATGTCAACTCACACGCGCGGCAGATGTTGGGGTGGCGACCAGCGTTCGATTTTGCACACATCCTTGAGCGTCTGCGTGCCGGGGAGTGCATCGCCGGGCCGCTAGCGAGTATTGTCGGCAGCAAGGGCTATCACGTCGATAAGTTCGACGAGGGACCGTACCCAGTGTAGGCGCGGCTTCCAGCAATCTTTGCCCGGAAGTCGCGCCCGTGCCGAAGTTTTATCTACTGAAAACGAACTCCAGACTGCGATCTGGCAATGGAGACGTCGACGTTTGAAATATCACCCGAGAGATCAATGTCATAGCGAAACGTGCTTGCATCGATGCTTCTGCCCACGTTCGTTTTGACTGCACGGATGTCGCTCGCAGTGACCACTCGCGAGTTGCTCACATCGCCTCGCAAGAAAATTACAGCCGCTGACGCATCCGTCGCGCC
>JAEUNB010000407.1 GCA_016790625.1 Betaproteobacteria bacterium
GGGAAGGCGAACTGCTGGGCAAGCACTATCGCGACTGGAAGTTCGTGGTCGAAGGCGATATTGCCCAAGCCGATGCCATTGCCGAGAAGATGATCGCGCTGATGGAGCCCCGCGCCACCAGCCTGCATCGCAACCACCGCAAAGATGGGCGCGTTATCTGGTGCGAATGGTACAACTCGAGCTTGCGCGACGACGCGGGAAATATCATCTCGATTCTTTCGCTGGCGCAGGATGTGACAACGCGTGTACTGGCTGAGGAGCGGCTGGTTCACCAGGCCACCCACGACAGCCTGACCGGCTTGCCGAACCGTACCATGCTGCAGGACCGACTGCGCCAGGCAATATCCCGGGCGCGCCGCGGTGGGCATCGCATCGCAGCCATGTTCGTCGACCTCGATCGCTTCAAGGATGTCAATGACACGCTGGGACATCGCATTGGCGATGAACTGCTGCGTGAAATATCGACTCGTCTCAATCGCGTGGTGCGCGAAAGCGATCTACTCGTACGATTGTCCGGCGATGAATTCATGGTGGTACTGGAGCAGGTAACGGATCTGGAGTCACCGCGCATCGTTGCCTCGAAACTGCTGGACGAGATTCGCCAGCCCTCGCGTATCGAAGGCCATGAAATTCATGTCTCGGGCTCAGTTGGCATCAGCCTGTTTCCGGATGACGCGGAAGACGTCGAAACACTGTTGAAGAACGCCGACATGGCCATGTATCGCGCCAAGGAGATGGGCAAAAATACCTATCAAATCTTCTCGGCCGATCTGGCTGAACACGGCACCGCGGCACGGCTGCTGGAGAATGCGCTCCGCTCGGCCGTCGTGCGCAGCGAATTCGAGCTCTACTATCAGCCGAAAATCGACATGCGAAGCGGGCGCATCACCGGTGCCGAAGCCCTGCTCCGCTGGCATCACCCGACTCGCGGCACGGTCACACCCGGCGAGTTCATTCATCTTGCGGAGGAGACCGGGCTGATACACGAGGTTGGTGATTGGGTTCTCGATGCAGCTTTTTCACAAGCCCGCCGCTGGTATGAAGCCGGATTTTCCGACCTGCGTCTTGCGGTCAATCTCGCCGCCGGACAGTTTCGCGCCTCGAATCTGGCCGACCGGATTCGTGATCGCATCAACCATGAAGGGTGTCGGCCCGAGTTGATTGAAGTTGAAGTAACGGAAACCGGGATGCTGCGTGACCCGGAAGGCGTAGGCAACACGCTTACGCGCATTCGCGAAATGGGCATGCGAGTGGCGATTGACGACTTCGGAACCGGCTATTCCAGCCTGTCGCACCTGAAGCGTTTTCCCATCGACACATTGAAAATCGACAAGACCTTTGTTGCCGATGTGCTGACGGATCGCGACGACACGGCCATCGTCTCGGCCGTGATTGCGCTCGCGCGTGCGCTGGACATGGAGGTCGTGGCTGAAGGTGTCGAAACCGAGGCGCAGCGGGCGTTATTGGCGCAGCAGGGCTGCGACGCGTATCAGGGCTATCTCTTCAGCCGGCCACTGCCTGCAGCGGAGTTCGAGGCACTGGTATTGCGGCACGCCAAAGCCGCCAATAGAGACCAAAGCTGGGACCGCAAATAGCTTTTAGCGCTTTTCGGCTGGGCTGTCCGAGAAAGCGGCTTTCAGGTAGTAGAACATCGACCAGACCGTCAGTATCGCCGCGACCCAGATAAAAATGCGCCCGGCGATGCGGCAGTTGATCACGCCAAACAGCATTCCGTCGTACAGCAAAAACGGGATCGCCACCAGCTGCGAAACGGTCTTGATTTTGCCGAGCATCGATACCGCAACGCTCTTGGCTTGTCCAATCTGCGCCATCCATTCGCGCAACGCCGAGATGGTGATTTCGCGGCCGATAATGATCAGCGCGACAATCGCATCAGTTCGCCCCAACTCGACCAGGACAATCAATGCGGCCGCCACCATCAGCTTGTCGGCGACCGGATCCAGGAAAGCACCGAATGCGGAAGTCTGATTGAAGCGGCGAGCGAGATAGCCATCAAACCAGTCGGTAATCGCGGCGGCAATAAATATCGCCGTGGCAACGATATTGGCTTGATGTGTAGTTAGCCAAGCCTCATCGACATACAGCACCGCAACAAACAGCGGAATCGCCGCGATCCGCAGCCAGGTGAGAATGATGGGGATATTCAGCTTCACTTGGCTAGTTTACTTGGTAATGTGGGGCTTTTCGGTCAGCCAACTCCCACAGGGAACGAGTCGGCAAATCAGTGAAGCTGGTTATAGATCATCGATGCCAATTCAGTACTGATGCCATCGACATTGCTCAAGTCTTCGATGCTGGCCGACGCTACCCCCTGCAGTCCGCCGAACCGCGCCAATAGCGCCTTCCTGCGCTTGGGCCCGACGCCGGCAATGTCTTCCAGCCGCGAGGTATTGCGCTGCTTGGCGCGACGTGCGCGATGCCCCGTAATGGCAAAACGATGCGCCTCGTCGCGTATCTGCTGGATCAAGTGGAAGCCGGGATTGTCTTTTTCAAGATGCAGCTCCACCCTGCTTCCGCCAAAAATCAGTGTTTCCAGGCCCGGCTTTCTCTCCTCACCTTTGGCAACGCCGATCAGTTGGATGTCGTTGATGCCGAGTTCAGCCATGACTTCCTCGGCGATACCCAATTGCCCCTTGCCACCGTCAATCAAAATCAAGTCTGGCCGTGGGCGACTGGTGGATTCCTCATCTGTCTGTTCGACCAGCTTTTGATAGCGGCGCTTGAGCGCGTCGCGCATTGCCGCGTAATCGTCACCCGGCGTAATGCCTGTAATGTTGAAACGACGGTATTCAGATGACTGCATCGCGCCGCGATCAAAAACTACGCATGATGCAACGGTCGCCTCGCCCATGGTGTGACTGATATCGAAACACTCGACCCGCTGAAGCTGATCCAATCCAAGCGCCTCCTGCATGGCGGAGAGTTTCTTCTCCTGCGACGCACGGTCTGCAAGCCGCTGCTCGATCGCAAAGCGGGCGTTCTTCACCGCCATGCCCATCCAGACCTTGCCCTCGCCGCTGGGACGTGTGACCACTTTCACCTGCCGGGAGGCGGTTTCAGTCAACGTTTCCTCCCAGTCGGATTTGTCGAACTCGCCGTCCAGCATCAACCTTGGCGGCGGCGTTTGCGCGCCGTAGTGCTGATCGATAAATGCATCGATCACCGTGAACATGTCAGCGTCGGCGGCATTACCGGGAAAGAAGCTTTTGTCTCCCAGGTGCCTGCCACCGCGGATCATCACCAGGTTGACGCACCAGGTACCGGAAATCTCGACCGCTGCGATAACGTCGACATCGCGATCGCTGCCGGATTCGACGAACTGCTTGGTCAGGATTCGCTGCAAGGTGCGAATCTGGTCGCGGAATGCCGCTGCCTGCTCGAATTGCAATTCGGCAGAAGCGGCTTCCATCTTGGCGTTCAGGCTATCGAGAACCTCATTCTCCTTGCCCTGCAGGAACAGTTCGGCATTGCGAATATCGCGTTCGTAGTCCTCGACATTGATCAAGCCTACGCAAGGTGCCGAACAGCGGCCGATTTGATGCAGCAGGCATGGCCGTGAACGATGGGCATAGACGGTGTTGTCACACGTTCGCAGCTTGAACACTTTCTGCAGATGATTGATGGTGTCGCGCACGGCCCACGCAGACGGAAATGGTCCGAAGTAGCGATTGGGTTTGACGTGCGTGCCGCGATAAAAACGGATCTGCGGAAAATCATGGTGGGTCACCATGATGTAGGGGTAGCTCTTGTCGTCGCGGAACAGCACGTTGTAACGCGGCGCCAGCGACTTGATCAGGTTGTTTTCAAGCAGCAGCGCTTCGGACTCGCTACCGGTGATCGTGGTCTCAATGCCCTCGATCTGCGACACCATCAAGCCCGTGCGTGGACTGGCGTGCTGCTTGGTGAAGTACGAAGACACGCGCTTTTTCAGGTCTCGCGCCTTGCCGACGTAGATCACATCTCCGGCAGCGTTCTTCATCCGGTACACGCCCGGAAGATTCGGAATTTGCTGCAGTGTCGGTTTGGGATCGAACGGCATGCAATATTGTAGCGTTGTGATCGCGCCGCCAATCGTATTGGGCGCACCAAAAAACAAAGGGCGCAATCGATGCGCCCTTTGCTTTACACATGAACTTTAGCGTTACACGCGGCGTTTGTATTCGTTGGTGCGCGTATCGATTTCGATGCGATCGCCGCTTTCACAGAACAACGGTACGTTGACGACGTGGTTGGTCGGCTTGATTCGCGCCGGCTTCAGCACCTTGCCGGAGGTATCCCCACGCACGGCCGGCTCGGTTTCGATTTCGCGTTCAACGCTGTTGGGCATTTCCACCGAAATGGCGCGGCCTTCGTAAAACACCACTTCGCACGGCATGCCGTCGTCCAGATAGTTGAGCGCGTCGCCCATGTTCTCGGCTTCGACTTCGTACTGGTTGTACTCGGCATCCATGAAGACATACATCGGATCGGAGAAATACGAGTAGGTGCATTCCTTCTTGTCCAGCGTGACTACGTCGAACTTGTCGTCAGCCTTGTAAACCGTTTCGGTACCGGAATTGGACAGCAGATTCTTCAGCTTCATCTTGACCACGGCGGAATTGCGACCGGATTTGTTGTATTCGGCCTTGAGCACCACCATGGGATCCTTGCCGACCATGACGACATTGCCGGCACGGAGTTCTTGAGCGATTTTCATGAAATAACCTGTAGAGCGTTGAATTGCGTTGGAGAGAATTCGGGCCGGGCCGGTGAAAAACTTGAAACTGCAACCATTCACGGGGCGGCAAAGCCTTAAATTTTAGCGTTTTTTTTGTAAAAACTCAATAAGTTAGATGCGAGATCGGGCATCTGCATGAGCTTGTCGGCCCATGCGATGGCATGGGCTTGTAGCACGGCGCGGCTCCGCAAAAACCGGTTCCACGCGGCCGGCAAGTCACCATGAACCGCCCCATTCCATACGTGCCACAGATCGCGCAAAGCCTGCGCTGCCTCGGCCTCAAGGCCTTCACAGTACAGGTCGAGGAAAGCGTTCAACTTGACCCAGTGTGCGCCTTCGGCCTGCGGATAAATCTGCCAGACAAAAGGCTGGGCAGCCCATTGCGCACGCACAAACGAATCCTCGCCACGGATAAACAACACATCGTGAGCGCGTAGCAGCGCATCGAACTCCGGCTGCGGAACAAAATCCGGGTAGCCAAACCCCAGCAATGGCGAGGCTTCCAGGGCATTTTCGGCCTGCTGGCCGCGCCAGTTCTTGAGTTTGTCTTGCGATCTGCCAGCGGGAACGGTCACGTGCGCAACCACTCCTTCAGCCGGAATGGCATGAATCAGCCGATCGACAGGCGCACTTTCATAGGCGAACACAAACACGCGCAATGGTGATACGGGCTTCGCAGTCGCGTTGGCACCCGGTAGGCGACCCACGTCGGCCTCCCGTATCAATCCGCCGGTCCCAGGCGTGAACCCCGGGAAAAAGAAGTGCTTGGTCAACGGCAGATACGAGTGTGGCGACGGCAGCAGATGATGTCCGGCGACCCACGGCTCGGCACTCAGGTATTCCAGATTGATCCATTGAGGAGCCGGATGGCGTTCGGCCATTCCCCGCAGATAGCGTGCGGGTAATTCGCAGGCAAACGCCTCGATGACCAAATCGGCCGGTGACGACAAGTCGAGCGCCTCAGTCCACGCGAACACCTCAATGTTCGCAACGTTTTGCCGCAGCAAACCCGGATCGACCTCGGGGGCGATGCGCGAAAACGACGATAGCTGGTCGACCATCAACCGTACTTTGATGCCGTGCTCGGCGCTCAACTGCCGGGCCAGCCTCCAACAGACGCCGATGTCACCGTAGTTATCGATGACCCGGCAAAAGATGTCGCAAGTCAGCGGTTGTTGATTCAATCCAGGCCGAGCGCGGCAATGGCATTGCGCGCTGCCTCGTACCCGCCAGGCACCGCAGGGCCGCTGGTAGCGCCGGCATGCATGCGACACAGCTTCTTCGACAACGCTTCGGTCGCAACGATGCCGTCGGCAGTGAGATCGCGCAACAAATCATCGGCCTTCGCCTGATCGTTACATAGCAGCACCATGTCGCAGCCGGCATTCAGCGCAGCATGGGCACGCTGAATCACGCTGCCCGCCACGCTTGCTCCCTCCATGGTCAGGTCATCGCTGAATATTATGCCGTCAAAGCCCAGTTGCCCGCGCAAAATTTCCTTCAGCCATTTGGCCGAGAAACCCGCAGGATGGCTATCGACCGCAGGATAAATCACGTGAGCCGGCATTACTGCGGTCATCACGCCGTCGGCTAAGTCGCGGAATGGAATCAGGTCGGCATCGCGGATCTGCTCAAAGCTGCGCTCATCGACCGGAATTTCCAGATGCGAATCGGCCTTCACAAAGCCATGGCCGGGAAAGTGTTTTCCAACCGACGCCATACCGGCGGAGGCTAATCCCAACATCAGCGCCCTTCCCAGCTTGCTGATGATTTCCGGCTCACGGTGAAACGCACGATTGCCGATCACCCCCGACTCGCCCCAGTCCATATCCAGAACCGGCGCAAAACTGAAGTCGACACCATGTGCAATCAACTCCGCACCAATCACATGCCCGACGCTGACTGCCAATTGGGTCGCCTCCTCCGGCGATTGGTTCCAGCGTTCCCCCAGTGCCCGCATTGGCGGGATCGCCGTGAAGTCCTGGCGGAACCGTTGCACGCGCCCGCCCTCGTGATCGACGGCAATCGG
The DNA here is from genome assembly GCA_016790625.1 of Betaproteobacteria bacterium. Taxonomy (GTDB): domain Bacteria; phylum Pseudomonadota; class Gammaproteobacteria; order Burkholderiales; family Usitatibacteraceae; genus UKL13-2. Next base: position 6,768 of record JAEUNB010000407.1, read on the forward strand.
CAGTGCCGGCTCACGAATCGCATGAATCGCTGTCGTCAGCCGCTTCAACTGTTCCGGCGATTCAAAGTTGCGAGCGAACAGGATCATTCCACCGACGAGCGGATGCGACAGGCGACGCACATCGGCTTCGGTCAACTCAAGGCCTGCGACGTCGACCATTACCGGACCCAGGGGGATTTTCAAAGTCATGTTTATTGTTTTTCCAGAACGACAAAGGCGAGCGCATGCTCGTCTTCGTCAGACAGCGACAAATGTGCCGCGACAATGTTTTCCTGCGTGAATTTTTCGTGCAATGCCGGGCTAGGGTTGATCAGCGGCTTTCCCCTGCCGTCGTGGCCGACGCTGACATCGTGCCAGCCGACCGCCGCGCCAATGCCCGTTCCCCAGGCCTTCGAAAATGCTTCCTTGGCGGCAAACCTCTTCGCGAGGAAACGGGCCGGTTGGCTGGAGCCGGCATATTCGGCAACCTCCGCCTCCGACAAAATGCGGTGCAGGAAACGATCGCCATGGCGAAACAGCGCGTCTTCGATTCGCTTCACGCTGACCAGGTCGGTTCCTACGCCGTAAATCACCTGTGTGCCGCCTCGACCATCAGGCGTTTCATTTCCGCCACCGCATCGCGCAAACCAACAAACACGGCACGGCTGACAATGGCGTGGCCGATGTGTAGCTCACGAATGCCGGGAATGGCTGCGACCGGTTTGACATTGGCGTAGTTCAGCGCATGGCCGGCGTTGAATCGCATGCCCAAGTCACGAATCAACGCACCCGCCTGGCGAATCTTGTCCAGCTCGGTGACCACGGCCGGGCTTTCAGCATCACGCCCTTTCTCGTAAAACGCATGCGCATAGGGTCCGGTATGAATTTCGCAAACTTTGACGCCTATCCTGGCGGCGGCATGAACCTGGGCCAGTTCGGCGTCGATGAAAACACTGCAAACGATTCCGGCGTCGTTCAGTTTTTTTACCGCTGCGCCAATCCGTGCTTCCTGTCCCGCAATGTCGAGCCCGCCTTCGGTCGTCACTTCGTGCCGGCCTTCGGGAACCAGCATTGCCATCTCGGGTTTCAATGCACAGGCAAGCTCGACCATTTCATCGGTGGCAGCCATCTCCAGATTCAGCTTGATGTGCGTCAGCTCACGCAAGCGGCGTACATCCGCATCCTGGATATGGCGCCGGTCTTCGCGCAGGTGCACCGTGATGCCGTCGGCTCCGCCAAGATGCGCTTCCACTGCCGCCCATACCGGATCCGGTTCATAGGTGCGCCGCGCCTGCCGAATGGTGGCCACGTGGTCGATGTTGACGCCAAGTTCGATCATCTCAGCTCGCGTATCAAGGTTCGGGTATGCAAGGTTTTGTCGCCCAGCAGATGATTGATCATCTTGCGCATCAATTGCTTGGCCTGCTGCTGGGTAATCGGGTCGGCATAGTCGCCACGCGACATATCGAGCAGGGTCTTGCCTCGCAATTGTAAGTTATCTCCGTTTATCGGTTCGCCGGCGACTCTTGAATACGGCACCGGCCCGCGCTCCAGCATGTAGCTATATTCCCGCTCAGCCACCAGTGGCACATGCGAATCGGCCTCTTCACCAAGCTGCAAGGCATACCCCAGTTCCTGCAGCAAGGTCGCCTCAAAGCGCCGCAGTATTGCCGCTATTGCCGGGACATCGGAGCTGGCGTGCTCCAAGCCGCTCAGCGCCTCCATAGCCTCGGCATACGCCTCGAACATTCCTTCATGCGGATCTTCACGCTGGGTCAGCTTCAACGTCAGCTCATTGAGATAGAACGCCGACAACAGCGCCGATCCTGAGAGCTGCGGCAGGATGCGCACCTGCTCCGCCGTCTTCAGCGTCTTCATTTCCGCCTTACCAAACCAGCGCAAAGTCAGCGGCTGAAAAGGATGCAGTGCGCCTCGCAAGGCGCCATTGGGCCGTTTGGCGCCCTTGGCGACAAACACCACACGGCCATGGGTGGCGGTAAACGACTCAACGATCAGGCTGGTTTCGCGGTAGGGATAGGTATGCAGTACAAAACCGCGATCAGCCACGCCTTGCACCGGCGTTTTGGCAAGCGCATTGGTCAGACCGGTTGCTGCCAGGTCACTCATAGCCGTATTGGCGCACCAGAGCGTCGTCGTCCGCCCAGCCTTTTTTGATCCGGACCCAAAGCTCCAGATAAACCTTGCAGCCGAAAGTCTCTTCCATCTCCTTGCGCGCATCGGTACCGATACGCTTCAGGCGCTCGCCTTTTTCGCCGATCAGAATCGCCTTCTGGCTGGATTTCTCGACCACAATCGCGGCAAATATCCGGCGCAGGTTTCCAAGCTCCTCGTATTTTTCGATTGTGACGTTGACGGCGTATGGCAGCTCGTCGCCCAACTGGCGGAACACTTTCTCGCGAATGAACTCGGCGGCCATGAACCGTTCAGAGCGGTCGGTAAACTCTTCTGCACCATATACCGCTGGCGCGACAGGCAGCAGGAGCCGGATGACTTTTTTCAGTTCGTCCAGCGACTGCTTCTGTTTGACGCTGACCGGCACAATGGCACGAAACGCCGCCTTGCCGTGAACTTCGCTCAGGAAAGTCATCAGGCGCGACTTTTCCTTGATCTTGTCGCATTTGCTCACTGCCAGCACAACTTTTCCCGGATCAGGAAGCTGTTTCAGTACAACTTCATCCGCCTCTGAGAACTGGCCCGCCTCCAGGAGGAAAACGATCGCATCCGCATCGGCCATTGCCTGCCCAACGGTACGGTTGAGAACGCGATTCAGGCTGTTGTCATGTTTTTTCTGCAGACCGGGCGTATCAACAAACAGAAACTGAGTTTGATCGTCGCTCAATATCCCGGTGATCCTGTGCCGAGTGGTTTGTGCCTTGCTTGAGGTGATGCTTACCTTCTGTCCAACCAGGTGATTGAGCAAGGTCGACTTGCCGACGTTTGGCCGGCCGACTATCGCCACCGTACCGCATCTGAATTCGCCGCTCATGCATCGACTCCGGCATTCTTTGGAAGCAAGGCGATCGCCTTGGCCGCCGCAACTCTCTCGGCCATCCGCCGGCTCGGGCCATCCCCCAAAGTGACTATTTTCATCTGCGGAATTTCGCATTGAACGTGGAAAACCTGTTTATGTGCCTCCCCCTCAATGCGCTGAACATGATAGTCGGGCAAGGGCATACGCCTGGCCTGCAGCCACTCCTGGAGCGTTGTTTTGGAATCTTTTCCGGGCTTTGCTGCACCCGTGGCATCGAGTCTCGACGAAAACAGTGCGTCGACGACATCCGACGCCTTGGAAAAGCCAGCATCGAGACATATTGCGCCGATCAGCGCCTCAAATGCGTCGGCAAGAATCGACGGGCGCTCCGCCCCACCGGTTTTTAGCTCGCCTTCTCCCAGGCGCAACATTGGTCCAATTGCCAGTTCTGCGGCGATTTCCGCAAGCATCGACTGGTTGACCAGGTTGGCACGGTAGCGGCTAAGTTCGCCCTCCGGCATTTCCGGAAAGCGGTCGTAGATCCGCTGCGAGATTGCGCAGTTAAGTACGCTATCGCCGAGAAACTCCAGCCGCTCGTTGTTGGGAACGCCAAAGCTTCGATGGGTCAGCGCTTGCGTCAGCAGGCTGGACGACGAGAACAAATGGCCAAGCCGCTGCTCAAGCGCTTGCAGCGGTTTTGCCATCGATTACTTGTCCGCGGTGCTCGCAGAAAGGTCAATCAGCAAGGTATAACCCGTAAACAGCGGCACCCGCTGCTGCCACGCCGCAACCACCACGGTCTCGCCACCTTCCTTGGTGATTTCCAGATCGTCCCCCGTGATGACCTCAATGTATGCAATTGACGCCCGCCGGCCGAAACTGTTCCGAATCTCCGCGACCGTGCCGGACTTCACCTCTTCCGAATTCGCCATTGCGCTGATTACGGAGCGAACATTAAAGTACTGGCTGTACACGGGGAACAGCTTCAGGCCAAGAAGCACCACAACGGCGGAAACGGCAAAAATAAACACCAGCATGAAAAAACCAACACCGCGCTGACTCTTGGGACTACGTGACGGAATAAACATGGGCGTCCTCGATTACAACCAATTTTTCGATTCTATTCTATCGATGTGCCGACGCGCTTGAAGGCGCCGAAATTCATCCAGATCAATACCGCCTTGCCGACAATATTCTGCTCAGGCACAAACCCCCAGTAACGGCTGTCGTCGCTATTGTCGCGATTGTCGCCCATCATGAAGTAATGCCCCTGCGGTACCGTACAGGTCACCGCGTCATTATTGTATTCGCAATTTTCCCGGTTGAGGAACGCACGCACACCGGATAGACGAACACCCGGCGTATCGGGATCCATCATGATGGCGTGCGTTTTCTCCCCCAGTTTTTCCTTGAACGACTCGAAGCGCCTGAACCCCAAACGCTTGTCGACTTCCGTCGCGGTTCCAAGACTTTCCACTGCCACAGGCTGATCGTTGATTGAGAGGCGCTTCTGGCGATATGAAATCTTGTCCCCCGGCAGCCCCACCACACGCTTGATAAAGTCCTTGGTCGGATCGTCCGGATAGCGGAATACCATGACATCACCACGCTTGGGCGCCCCGGTTTCCACAATTTTCTTGTTGATAACCGGCAGCCGCACACCATATGTAAATTTATTAACCAGAATGAAATCACCAACCAACAGGGTCGGCAGCATCGACTCCGAAGGAATTTTGAACGGCTCATACAGGAACGAGCGCAGGAAAAACACGATCAGGATCACCGGAAAAAAGCTGCGTGCCATCTCGACAACGATCGGCTCACCATCTGCAGTCCGCTTCTTTTTGAACATCAGCGAGTCCAGTCCCCAAATCAGGCCCGTAATCGTGGTTGCCAGCAGCAGGACCGCCGCAAAGCCCATGACCTCTTTCAAGGTCAGCATGCCCATCGCTGCAATAAAAAACACCGGCCAGGCAATTTCCAGCCATGCATGCATCGGATGCACTTCGGCCACGCCAGCTGAATTCTGTGCCGCTGCGGGCTGAACCGGTTTGCGCGTAACAAAGAAGCCTGCCGCAATCAATGCGCCACTAATTGCCAGTGCTGCCCAGCCTATAAATTCCCAGTTCATTGCTTCCCCAGATTTTCCTGAAACGACACAACAGCTTCATTTAGAGCAGCCACCTGCCCGGCGAACAGCGAATACGCGCTACTTGCCATCGACCTGCAGGATGGCCAGGAACGCTTCCTGCGGAATCTCGACGCTACCGACCTGCTTCATCCGCTTCTTGCCCGCCTTCTGCTTTTCCAGCAACTTGCGCTTACGACTGATGTCTCCGCCGTAGCACTTGGCCAGCACATTCTTGCGCAGCGCCTTGATGTTTTCGCGCGCAATTATGTTGGCACCGATCGCGGCCTGTACGGCAACGTCAAACATCTGTCGCGGTATCAACTCTCGCATCTTGGCGGCCAACTCGCGCCCACGATACTGGCTGTTGGCGCGATGAACGATCAACGATAGTGCATCAACCTTGTCGCCATTGATCAGAATATCGAGCTTGACCAAGTCCGATGCACGATACTCCTTGAACTCATAGTCCAGCGATGCGTAGCCGCGCGAAACCGACTTCAGCTTATCGAAGAAATCCATCACCACTTCATTCATCGGCATGTCGTATTTCAAAATCACCTGCCGGCCGTGATACTCCATGTTGACCTGCGCGCCACGCTTCTGGTTGCACAGCGTCATCACGGTACCGACATATTCCTGCGGCATCAGCATGGTCGCGGTGATAATCGGCTCACGGATTTCCTCAATCTTGGAAAGTTCGGGAAGCCGTGACGGGTTCTCGATTTCGATTACTTCGCCGCCGTTCATCACCACCTGATAGATTACCGTCGGTGCAGTGGTAATCAGCTCTTGATCGAACTCCCGCTCCAAGCGCTCCTGCACGATCTCCATGTGCAACAAACCCAGGAAACCGCAGCGAAAACCGAAACCTAGCGCCTGCGAAGTCTCGGGTTCAAACCGAAGCGACGAATCGTTCAGCTGCAACTTGGTGAGCGCGTCGCGCAAAGAATCGTATTGATTGGACTCCACCGGATAAAGACCGGCAAACACCTGCGGCTTGATTTCCTTGAAACCGGGCAGCGCCTCGGTTGCGGGACGATCGACGGTTGTGACCGTGTCGCCCACCTTGGCTGCCTTGAGTTCCTTGATACCCGCAATAATGAATCCCACTCCGCCGGCAGACAGCTCCGGACGCGATTGGGAGCGGGGTGTGAACACGCCTACCTGCTCGACCAAATGCTGGGCACCTGTAGCCATCAACAGGATTTTGTCCTTGGGTTTCAGCACGCCATCCACCACGCGCACCAGCATGACGACGCCGACATAGTTGTCGAACCAGGAGTCAATGATCAGCGCCTTCAGCGGTGCATCCACCGTACCCTTGGGCGGCGGCACTTTGGCAATCACCGACTCGATGACATCGTCGATCCCCTGTCCGGTCTTGGCACTGCACGTCACAGCTTCCTGTGCCGAAATTCCAATGATGTCTTCAATCTCTTCGATCACCCGCTGTGGCTCGGCCGAAGGCAGGTCGATCTTGTTCAGGACTGGACTGACCTCAACACCAAGGTCGAGAGCTGTATAGCAGTTCGCAACGGTCTGCGCCTCAACGCCTTGTGACGCATCCACCACCAGCAAGGCACCTTCGCATGCGGATAGCGACCGGGACACTTCGTAAGAAAAGTCGACATGGCCGGGCGTGTCGATCAGATTCAGGCTGTAGGTCTGGCCATCACGGGCTTTATAGGTCAGCGCTGCAGTCTGCGCCTTGATGGTGATTCCGCGCTCGCGTTCCAACTCCATCGAATCCAGTACCTGCGACTCCATTTCGCGGGAGGAAAGTCCGCCGCAGCGTTCGATAATCCGGTCTGCGAGTGTGGATTTGCCATGATCGATGTGCGCGATGATGGAGAAATTACGTATATGATTCATTTGGTTACGGCGATTTTTGGCATGTCAACGGCGTGCAAACTGCGCAAAAAACAAGGGCACTGAATGTGCCCTTGTTTTTGCCTTGGCTAGCCCGCTATTTTACGGCAAATCCGCCAATTTCGCGAAGAAAATCTAATAGTTACGTCACATCAAGGCTTGCACATGCGCTACGGCGCTGCGTCCCAAAGCGCCAAGGTTGTAGCCCCCTTCAAGCGCCGAAACGATACGTCCACCGGCGTAAACGTCGGCTATCTCGCGAATTCTGGAGGTAATCCAGACATAGTCGTCTTCGTGCAGTTCGAGATAGGCCAGCGGGTCGTCTGCGTGCGCATCGAAACCGGCCGAAATAATGACCAGTTCGGGCTGAAACTCCTCCAGCGCGGGAAACCATGTCGCCTCTATGGCGGACCGAAACTTCGCGCTGCCAGTACGCGCTGGAAGCGGCGTGGGGATGATGTGCCGATTGCCCGAATCGGCGCCTGTCCCGGGATAGTACGGATGCTGAAAACTGGAGCACAGCATCACACGCTCATCATCGTGAAAGATGTCTTCGGTTCCATTGCCATGATGGACATCGAAATCCAGGATCGCGACACGCGAAAGTTGGTGGGTGGTCAGCGCGTGTACCGCTCCCACCGCGACGTTGTTGAAAATGCAAAACCCCATCGGCCGGTCGTAGGTGGCGTGATGGCCACAAGGCCTGACCGCGCAAAACGCGTTGTTGATTTCACCTGCCATCACCATGTCGACGCCCTTGGTTACCGCACCGGCAGCGCGTCTTGCCGCCTCCAAGGTATGTGGGTTCATGGAGGTATCGGGATCGAGATACGCATAGTCTTGTTTCGGAGCAGCGGCAAAAATGGCGTCAACGTACTCCGGTGCATGGGTGGCCGCCAGCTGTTCCCGGGTGGCAAGGGGGGCTTCAACCGATTGCAGCTTTGACAGCACTCCCGAGCGATTGAATTCGTCGTAGACCGCCTGCAATCTTTCCGGACACTCGGGATGATGCGCTCCCATCTCATGCTTGAGGCAGCTAGGATGGGTGATAAAGGCTGTGCTCATGAAGGGCTCAGGGCTGGAAACAATGTGACTGCAAGCCTGTCATAGTCCGGCGCCGGCCGCAATGTCGAATCTGATGAATTCTCCCGTCCGTAGCCAGCGTAGAATCTTTTTATCCAAGATAACCCTTCTCCGCCATGCTATTCGAGAAAAAAGAACAACTTACCAACAACCCGCTGGCCAGCGTCCTGAAACAGGCCGGCGGCATCATCCTCGGCAAGGACCCGCAGATTCGCATGGCCATGTGCTGCATTCTGGCACGCGGCCATTTGCTCATCGAGGACATACCCGGCGTCGGCAAGACCACCCTGTCGCATGTACTGGCCAGTCTGCTGGGCCTGCAGTACCAGCGCATACAGTTCACCAGCGACCTGCTCCCCGCCGATATTGTCGGCGTATCGATCTTTGAACGTGAATCAGGGACATTCCGTTTCCATGCAGGGCCAGTGTTTTCCCAGGTCATCCTGGCCGACGAGATCAATCGCGCTTCACCCAAGGCCCAAAGCGCGCTGCTCGAAGCCATGGAAGAACATCAGGTCACTGCCGACGGCAAGACCATGAAGCTGCCCGAGCCATTTTTTGTCATCGCCACACAGAATCCTTCGCATCAAATCGGCACATTTCCATTACCCGAATCGCAGCTGGATCGCTTCCTGATGCGCATCAAATTGGGCTATCCCGACCATGCGGCCGAACGGGCCCTCCTGAAGGGCGAGGATCGCCGCGAGTTGATCGCAAAAATTGCTCCTGCCATGTCAGTCGAGAATTTGCTGGCGCTGCAGGCTGACGTTACCAGGATTTTTGTCTCTGACGCGCTGGTCGACTATGTCCAGGCGCTGGTCAATCACACACGCGACTCGGCGCGCTTTGACACGGGCCTGTCACCCCGTGCAGGCCTCGCAATACTGCGTGCAGCCCAGGCTTGGGCGCTGATGGCAGGCCGGCAGCAGGTGCTGCCCGAAGACGTGCAGACCATTGTCCCGGCCGTCGTCGGGCATCGGCTCCATCCGGCCAGCAGCAGCGAAGCAAAAGTTCTTGACCCTGCGCAGGAGTTGATTCGCTCGGTTGCCATACCCTGAGTGCTCTCGATGCCGCCCGGCCCAACATCGACTCCACCGCTCCCGCAACCTTAGAAGCATGCTGGCAACACTACGATTCAACCTTCGCCAACGGATTTCCGACTGGATTTTTCGTGCTCGCTTTCCGGAAAAGCCACCCATTGTCCTGATCCAGCGCCGCATCTTCATATTGCCGACCCGCACCGGCTATTTTTTCGCCTTTGTATTGCTGCTGCTGTTGATTGCGTCCATCAACTACAGCATCTCGCTGGGTTTCATGCTGACGTTCCTGCTCGCGGGAATGGGCAGCGTGTCGATGCTGCACACCTTTCGCAATCTGGCCAGGCTCTCGATCAGTCCGGGCAAGGTTGAACCGGTTTTTGCCGGCGAGACGGCTTACTTCAGACTGGTACTGACCAACCCAGGAATGCCTCGATTCGCCGTAGCCATCCGTCACGCAAAAATAATGGACGCCGAGCCGCAGTTTGGCGATGTGGTCGAGGACACGAGTACCACGCTCGCCTTACCTACGCATGCTCCTCGACGGGGCAGGCTGCAATGCGGACGAGTGGAGATATTCACCGAGTATCCAACCGGGCTGTTTCACGCATGGTCATATGCCGATTTCGGTACCAGGTGCCTTGTTTATCCCAAGCCCGACTCGCGCGCCGGTGCATTGCCGTACCACACGAGCAAGGGCGGTGAAGGCAATATCCCGATTCGTGGCGATGATGAATTTCAGTCACTACGTGCATACCGACCTGGCGACACGCCAAGACAAATTGCCTGGAAAGCACTTGCCCGCGAACAGGGTCTGCTGGTGAAAGAATTCGGCTCGACCACGAGTTCGGATCTCTGGCTTGACTTCGATTCGTTACCGGGACTGCCTACTGAAGAACGCCTGTCGCGCATGACCTGGTGGGTGCTCGAGGCAGAACGAGCGCAGACACCATA
>JAEUNB010000415.1 GCA_016790625.1 Betaproteobacteria bacterium
GCGCGCTCGGCCATCGCATCGGTCAAGGCAGCCAACCGTTTCTGCACCAAATCGTTAGTCACGCGCACGCATTGGCGGCGCGATGCTTGGGCGGCGTCAGATTCGGCCAGCTCCAGCACAACCGCAGCGTCGCCGGTGTTCAGCGCGCGCGCCAGCGTATTCAGTTCGGACAATTTTTCGGTCGCAAACGCCAGCCAGTTTTTGATCTCGGCGTCGAGTTGCGATTCTGCATTGAGCGATACCGGCACGTGCAGTAGCGAACATGACGGCGCGATCCACAACCGGTCGCCCAATGCCTCATGCAGCGGACGCAGGATATTCAGCGTGCGGCGCAGGTCGGTGCGCCAGATATTGCGGCCATCGATGATACCCACCGACAACACAGCATCTTTCGACAGGTGGCAACGCCAGGCATCGACCTGTTGCGGCGCACGTACGGCATCGATATGCACCCCGCTAACCGGCAACTGGCAGACGCGTTCAGCGTGTTCACCGGCATCGTCGAAGTACATCGCCAGCAACAACTTCACACCGCTGTCGCGTAACGCAACATACGCATCGTCGAACGCATTGATCCATGCAGAAGGCAATTCAAGGCAAAGTGCCGGCTCGTCGACCTGTACCCACTCAACGCCCAAGCCGGTCAGCTGCTCCAGGATGCGTTGATACGCAATCAATAGTGAAGGTAGCAATGACAGGCGATCAAAACCCGCCACATGCGTTTTCGATAGCCAAAGGTAAGTCACCGGGCCGATCAGCACCGGCTTCACTTTCGCGCCGGTTGCCATCGCTTCAAGCACATCATCGGGGAACCATTCCACGCCGCCATCGAAGCGCGTGTCAGGCGAAAGTTCCGGCACCAGGTAGTGGTAGTTGGTATCGAACCACTTGGTCATTTCCATTGCGTGCTGCGTCTTGTTGCCCCGCGCAAGTTGCGAATACTGCTCAAGCGTCAGCGTTTTTGCGTCGAAGCCAAATCGCTTGGGCAACGCGCCCAGCAACACGGTCTGATTCAGCATCTGGTCGTAAAGGGCAAAATCTCCCGCCGCGACCATATCGAGGCCGGCTTTCCGCTGAAACGACCAATGGCGCTGTCGCAATTGGTGGCCGAGATCGGAAAGGTAGGCGCTATCCGCCTCGCCGCGCCAGAACGATTCCAGCGCGAACTTCAGCTCACGCTTCTCGCCAATGCGGGGAAAGCCGAGGATGTGTGTTTTTGCCATGACGATGCTCCGTTTGAAATAGGTCGATCGGCAGTGTGAAAGCCAAGTTAGAATGAATCAAACGACATATTTTCAGATAATCATGAATGCAATTCATATCAGAGTTCTCCATGCTTGAGCTTCGCCACCTGCGCTCGCTGCTGGCCGTGGCCGATCTCGGCAAGCTGTCGTCCGCCGCCGAGCGCGTGCACCTGACGCAATCGGCGCTGTCCCACCAGATCCGCGTGCTGGAAGCGCGTTACGGCCTCACCCTGTTCCAGCGCACGCCACGCGGCCTCACCTTCACCCCGGCGGGCGAGCGGCTGCTGGCATTGGCCCGCACGGTGCTGGTTCAGGTCAACGATGCCGAGCGCGACCTGGTGCGATTGAAGGGCGACACCGGCGGCGAGCTGCGTATCGCGCTCGAGTGCCACACCTGCTTCGACTGGCTGATGCCAGTGATGGACGAATTCCGTCGCCGCTGGCCGGAAGTCGAGATCGACCTGGTGGCCGGCTTTCACAGCGATCCGCTGGCGCTGATTGCCGAAGGCCGCGCGGACATGGTGATCGGTTCGGCGCCGCCGTCGAAGCGTGCCTGGCATATCGCGCCGTTGTTCCGCTTCGAGATACTCGCCGTACTGGCCAATGAGCATCGCCTGCGTGGCAAGCGAAGACTGTCTGCCGAGGATTTCCGCGATGAGACGCTGATTACTTATCCGGTGCCGGAAACCCGCATCGACCTGATCCGCGAAGTGCTGTCACCGGCCGGCATCAAACCCGAACGGCGCACTGCGGAGCTGACCATTGCCATCCTGCAATTGGTGGCAAGCCGCCGCGGCATTGCCGCATTGCCGAACTGGGGTGTGAAAAATTACGTCGATCACGACTACGTTGTTGCGCGGCCGATTGGCACCAAGGGACTATGGAGCGAGTTGCACGCCATCGTGCCGAAAGCGCTCAAGGACAAGCCGTACGTCGACGATTTTGTCGAAATCACGCGCGCGGTGTGCGTGCGGCAGCTGGATGGTATTGCTTTGCTATAAGCCTTGGGCTTGCAGTGGCCTGTGCGGGCTAGTGCGATAGCGAAGGCCCGCCAATGAAGGTGCCGGTCGATGTTGCGGTGCAGCCTGTCTGCGTGAGGCGATCCCATTTCTTGCTCAGTTCCCGACAGGTGGCTCTCATCACGGCAGGCACCGTTACTGTTCCGGAAAGCAGGCCGAGATGACGGCTGATCATGTCAGCCAGGCGGGGGCAAGGGGCCGATGCATGGCAGCTCATCAGGTACAGCGTGGCCGAAATCAGCACCACCGGATCAGAAACAATACCGTCCTGATCCGGGCAGTCGGCGCAGCTGGGGTCGCGATCAATGCACACCGGCTGACTTCGTCAAATTTTCCAGCGGCGTGCCATCCGGCGCACACTGCCAGTGTCCGGCGAGCCGGCGACACACGCATCGCATTTCGCGCGACAGTTCGGGGCATGCTGCAAGCACGTCGAGGTTATCGACAATTTTTGCCAGGTAACGCGTGGAGCCGCTTTGCATGGCACAACTCATCAGGCATAGAGTGCCAGCCAGTACCGCCTCCGCCGATACGCCGTCGCCTGCCTCTTCACTACGGAAACTGATATCGCAAGGGTTCATTTCAAGCGTCCATGTCGAATACGGTTTTCAACAAGGCACCCGCCGGAAAGCCAGCATCCATGCGCTTTTCCAGGGCATATGCCCGCAGAACCGCACCAGCGCTTGCGTTCCAGCTGGTGCCATCGTGGAAATTGAGCTGCTCAGACATCCGCCCACATCCTGAGCAGGTTGTGATACGTGCCGGTCAACGCGACACTGTGCGGGTTGTCGCCATGGGCGTTGCGCAGACCCTGAATGGTTTGGTCCAGTTCAAACAGCATTTGGCGCTGCGTGGTATCGCGCACCATGCTCTCGATCCAGAAAAAGCACGCCAGCCGCGCACCGCGCGTGACCGGCGCCACTTCATGCACTGTGGTACCGGGATAAACAATCGCGTCGCCGGCATCCAGCTTGATGGCGCGCGCGCCTTGCGGATCGTGAATCAGCAATTCGCCGCCGTCATACGTCGAGGGATCGGCCAGAAACAGCGTGCAGGAAATGTCGGTGCGGATCTTTTGTCCGCTGACCGGTGAAAAACGGATCGAATTGTCGACGTGTGCACCGAAAGAATTGCTGGTGCCCTGATAGCGATTTACGCGCGGCGGGAACACCCGCTTCGGTAACGTGGCGGAAAAAAAAGTCGGGTGACGGTCGAGTGCCTGCAACACAATCTGGCGGATCGCGCGCATCGAATCGGATTCGTGCGCCAATTGCTCGTTGTTCTTCAGTTCCGCTGCCTGCGCGCCGGCCGTCTCGCGGCCCGCTTCCCAGGCGGCCGAACCGATGAGCGCCTGGATTTTCGCCAGCTCATCAGCGGTCAGCACCTGTTTGATCGTCAGCAGCATGTTTTTAACTCACCCAATTTCATTTTTCCTGTGTCAGTTCCAGTGGCGATTGCTCGTTGAAAGACAGCCGATGAGCGGGCCAGGCTTTTCAACCTGCCCCGCGATCATCAGAACGATACGACGACCGTGCCCTGCACCAGGCGACCCGCGCCCGGAACATAGTGGCCGCGATACAACGAGTCCGCATAGTACTTGTCGGACACATTGCTCACGTTGAGCTTGAAATTCCACATCTGGTCGAACTTGTATTCGGCAAACAGATCGCCCGTCACAAACGCCGGCGCTTCCCACGGTGGCGCCGTCACGTCGGCCGGAGCCTGCTTGTCGCGATAGTTGAGACCGCCGCCGATGCGAATCTTCGGCGTCACCTGATAGGTGGTGAAGACCGTTCCGGCATGTTTCGGTGTCAGACCCGGGCGGTCGCCCACACGGTTACCCACGGTCAGATTGTTGCCAGCAGCGGCATCGACCTTGGCGGTTGGTATCCAGATGTACGACAGATAGATTTCCCAATCGTTGGTGATCTTGCCGGCGATATCCAGCTCAAGGCCTTGGGCATGGCGTTTGCCGGACAACAGCAGACGCGTTGCTGCCGTATCCGGATCGGTATTGCGCTCGTTCTTCTTGGTCGAGCGGAACACGGCAAAACGCGTGGTCAGGCGCTTGTCGGCAGACTCGATGCGACCACCGAACTCGATGTTCTCGCTAGATTCCGGCGGTGTATTGGCCGACAGCGCGTTATACGAGTACGTGTCGCCCGAGGTGTTGAACGAGGTACCGTACGAGAAGTGGAACGAGTGCAGGTCGCTCGGCTGATACAACAGACCGACGCGCTTGCTGGTTTCCGAAATTTCCTGCTTGTAGGTGGTCGTCGTCACTGGTCCCGCCGCATTGTTTGGAATCGCGTAGGCGTTGTACTGGCCGTCCAGACGATCGTAGCGCAGGCCCGCAACCAGCTTCAGATGCCTGGCGATATCGATATTGTCCTGAACATAGATGCCCAGCGCCTTGGCGGTGAAATCGTTGCCCGGCCGCAACACGCGTGCGCCTTCATCGACGCCGCCGGTGCCATCGTTTGGCGTGCCGGCGAAGGTGCCCGCCTTGTTGGGAACCGTCACGCCGCCCTGTGCTGCAGAGCGCGCCGCGTAAACCACTTTTTTGTCCTTCGAATAGTCGATGCCGGCGAGGACAAACTGCTTGAAACCGAACGCATCAAACTTGCTGGAAAAGTCCGACTGCACTTGTGTCGTATCCAGATCCTGAATCTTGTTGTTCGAGCCGCGATTGAATGGTGTTTGCGGACCAAAGGTTGCCAAGGTATTGCCATTGTTGCCCGAGAAACGGATGGTACTGGCGCGTTGATCGCGCTCGTAGTCGCCTACGCGTACCTGCGTTTTGAGTTCGGTATCAGCCGACACACGGAAGATATGCCCCAGCGTCGCGATCTTGGCGCCGCCGGCGTTATAGTCGCTGGCCGCGCCGTAGTAAGACTCTGGCTTCAAGCCCGGAATGATGGTGTTTTCCGCGCTGGTCGAGGTCGTCGTTGGCCGAATCCACGGTAGACCGTAGTTAATGCCGTTGTTGTTGTCCAGGTAGTAGAACTTGGCCTGAAACTCATTCTGGTGGCCAATGTTGTGATGTAACGCAATCGCCGCACCTTTTTTGTCCAGACTTGCACCAAAGCCGTTGTTGTCGGCCTCAGTCCGCATTAGCGTCAAGCGAACAGCAGTATCCTGCGCCAGCGGCTGGTTAATGTCCGCGACCAAACGATTGTAATTGTGACTGCCGATCGACAGGCTTACGCTGCGGTCTTCGTACAGCAATGGCGTTTTGCTGACCTGGTTGGCCAGGCCACCAGTGGAGCCACGGCCGAACAGCATCGAGGCCGAGCCGCGCAGCAGGTCAAGGCGATCCAGGTTGAACGTGTCGCGATCGTAAAACGCTGCGTCGCGCATGCCATCAAGGAAGATGTCGCCGGTGGTCGCCAGCGAGAAGCCGCGCAGACGGATGTCTTCTTCGCCACCCTCGGCCGCCATGAAGGTCACGCCGGCAGTGTTGGAGAGCGCCTCACGAACGGTATCGAGATGGCGGTCATTGATCAGCTTTTCGGTCACCACGGTGATCGATTGCGGAATATCACGCAGCAGCTGGTTGCCCTTGGCGGAGTTGGTATTGACGGCGCGAACCGAATCCTTGCCTTGTTCCTTCTCGGCCTGGTCCTGCACCAGTACAGGCTTCAGCTTCTGCGCGTCTTTCTTCTCGGCCGTTTCCGGTGTCGTCTGGGCATGCACACCCGCAGAGCCCAGTGCAGCGGCAACCGCCATATTCAGTACCGATTGGCGGAATCGCGATGGAGCAGCTGCCGCCCCTTCAGTATTCGACAGCAAGTTCTTGTTTTTCACAGTGAGTTTTCCTTTGCGTTTAGACACGTTTCTGGCTGGCGTGCACGCAAAGTGCTGGCTGGCGGTTTTCAAATTTTCGGCAATGCTTTTCACGCATCGCCGTTGATTCGCTTGCGGGGGACCGATTGCCTTCTATTGCTTCAATGAGAAAAAGATTGGTACCAGCACCCACGCGGCGACCGATTTATCGCCCTGCTTGGCCGGAACGAAGCGCC
Source organism: Betaproteobacteria bacterium (assembly GCA_016790625.1). Lineage (GTDB taxonomy): Bacteria > Pseudomonadota > Gammaproteobacteria > Burkholderiales > Usitatibacteraceae > UKL13-2. Next base: position 6,286 of record JAEUNB010000415.1, read on the forward strand.
ATTTGCGGACGGCCTCGATCGCCGCCTGGTCGAGCCGCTCGTGGCCACTGGAACTTTGAATATCGATCTTGCCCGGCGCGCCACCGGCATCGACAAACACCATCAGCTGGACATTGCCAACTTCGTTCAGGCGCTTTGAAAGACGCGGATAGACGGGCGGCGGATTATCGAGATAATCGGCATCGAATTTCGGCGGCACCACCGCCTGCGCCGGCCCCGGCTGCATCGGGCGCATCGGCTGTGCCGGCGGCTGTGGCGCAGGCGGCGTAGCACTAATGTCGGCTGGTGCGGTAGTGGTGGCGACGAGCGGCACCGGGATGGGTTCGATGCGCGCCAGCTCCGGCTTCATCGGCAACGGCTTCGGCTGCTCAGTGGGCCTCTGTTCGACCTTGGGTTGTTCGCGGACCAACGTAACCATGAGTGCGGTGGCGTGCTTGACCGCTTCGCGAGTCGGCGCGTGCAACAACAGAAAATAGGCCCCCACTACATGCATAGCTGCGACCAGCGCAAACGACCCAAATCGGGTTCGGTCATCCTGCATGTATTGCGGGTTCATACCGGTACTTCTCCGTACATTGGCCGTCTTTGCTGGCGGGTTTTCCGCTGGTTGGCGATGCCCCATCGACATATACGGGCTGGCTGACATGGTGATATGTGTTCGCTATTTGGTAAGGATCAGCCTTCCCTGACGGGTACGCCTGAGACTGTAGAGCTCGCCGTTGTGCTGGATTTTCAATTCGCCGCGCGCCCCGAGAAGCTCTTCGCTCGCCACACTCTTCACACCGGCCGGACGCATGGCAGCGTCGTGCGAGCCTGCCGCTTCGTTCAGGTGTGGCTTGGTGGAATGGGAGTCCGGAAATGACATGTTTGCCTGGAGGAATCGGTTATCGCGCAGCGTCGCAAGACGGACTGAATGAACACATTAAACTCATTGTAATGCGAATCATTCTTATTTGCAAACTGATTTACCGGTATTTTTTCGAAATTGCCCTCCTGAAAAACGCCGCTCCCATGCTGGAAGCGCATAGCGGTGCTAAGTAAGCAGCCGCAGACAGGCGTTGGCTGGGGAAAACCCGGCGAGGCTAGATGGCGAAACGGAAGAAGTACGCCGCCAGCGTGACAAGGATCATCGCCAGCACGGTCAGCCGGCTTGCGCGGTCGCGCAAGGCGTAAACCAGTGGATCGTCATGCATCTCGCCACGCCCCGTTTTGATCCAAAGGCGGGACAACCAGTAAATCAATCCAAGCGCCGCGAACCAGATGAGATGCGGACTGGCGTATCGCGCGGCGACTTCAGGCGAACTGATAAACAAACCGAAAACGACGACGGAACACAAACTGGCACCCACGCCCAGCGGCCACAGGATGCGCAGATCGCGCACCTGATAGTTGCGCCCTTCGGAATGCGTCCTGCCCATTTCCTCCAACGCGACCAGCTCTGCGCAGCGCTTTACCAGAGCAAGGCCGAAGAACAGGAATGCGGAAAATGCCAGCAACCAGGAAGACAACGCCACGCCGATTGCGACGGCACCCGCCAGTATGCGCAGCGTGTACAAGCATGCCAGCACCAGCACATCGGCCACAAAGTGACGCTTTAACTGCCACGTGTACAGCGCCGTCAACAGCGCATACGCCAATAGCAGCCACACAAAGCCAGCCCCAACAAAAATTCCCAGCATGAGAGACAAGGCTGCCAATACGCTGGCAACAAGCAGAGCTTGCGGAATGGCTATTGCCGCACTCGCCAACGGACGCAGGTGCTTCCGAGGGTGCGCGCGATCATGGTCCAGATCAAGCAAGTCGTTCGCAAGATAGCTCGCAGAGGCCATCGCGCAGAATGCAAAGAAGGCTAGCGTCGCCGACGCAAACTGTCCGGGATTAAACAGGGTAAACGATGTCAACAAGGGTACAAACAGCAGGCTGTTCTTGATCCACTGGTGAATGCGAATCGCCCGCAACCAGGTGCCGACACCCCGCCTGGGGCCTGGAAACTCGCGTTCAATGGACACTTTGGCGGCTACCTCTCTGCGTATTCCATCGCTGGCACCCACCACTATTGCGGCCCGAGCCGCCTGCCATACCGGCATATCTGCGCGGCTATCTCCGGCATATACAAAATCCAGTCCCTCCCTTTGCTGGATTGCTGCAAGCTTTTCCGCGCCCTTCAGATTTTTCGCGCCACCGTCGGCGATCACGGCATCGAACAACCCCACCCGCGCGGCGACGGTTTCCGCAATGCGGGCATTTGCAGCCGTCGCCAGCACCAGGCGGCGTCCGTTGCGTTTTTGCTCTTGCAGATAGGCAATCAACTCGGCGTTAAGCGGAATATCTTCTCCGCGCCAATCAATGGCATCCGCGACCTTCGCCTTGAACGCCGCACGCGAACCTGACAGCCATAGCGGCAGCAATAACAGTTTGAGTGGGCTCTGCCGCACCATGCGAATGAGCGACTCCCACAATGTATCGGTTGGCGTCAGGGTGCCGTCGAGATCAACCACGAGCACGTATGCAGCGGTTGATTGGATATTTCCGGTAAGCCGTTCAGGCAAAATTTGCATGTTGCGCATCATACGCTGACGACTTGCCATCAAACAGCCAATCACAAACTACACTATCAACCTGTCCATGTTCAGAAAATCCAAAGTTTGAGTGATATGCGAGAACGCATTCGTCGCCCCGTGTTTTTGTGTTTGATCGCCATTGCTCTCTTGCTGCTGGCGGTCGCGGCAACGCTCAGCCTGATCTGGCGCGACTTGAAGCCCCCTTTCTCCGCTCACGCTGCCGCTGGGAAATCCATTCCCCTTGCCGTATTGGGCGACTCCAATAGCCACCACTATCAGGACCGCATACTGCTTACAAAGGCAGAGCAGCGTGGCGGCGAGTGGCGGACTAAGACACATCAATGGACGGAGGTTCTCGCGTCGTTGCGCGCGGAGCAACTCGATCAGGGCGAGCTGGGCGTGTGGGGCACTCCCATCAAGGTTGCGGAAACACTGGACTGGTTGCGCAACAAGGCCGGCATCGGCTACGGCGGCCGGGCGCCAAAGAAGCGGGACTTCAGATTCAATTTCACCGTATCCGGCGCCGAGTGCGATGACCTGGGTACCGGCTATTACCGCCAGACCTCCAGGCTGCTGGCCTTGATGGCACGCAATCCCGAACGATGGCAGAACGGGATTGTGCTGATTCATATCGGTGTCAATTCGATTGGCCAGCCGCCGGTACTGGAACAATACGCCAGACAGGACTTGACGCCCGCGTTGAAGGCTCGCCTCGAATCCTGTGTACAAAGTGTGACGAACTCCGCCGCGCAAATTCGCGCCGCGCATCCGGGCACGAGGCTGGTTCTCGTAGGCATGCTGACCGGCATCCATGAGCCGGGTGCCATACAACGCTGGACGTCGCGCGCGGAGGTAGATCGCATCAATTCGGCGGTGGAAGTTTTCAATCGTGGCCTGCGCGAATTTGCCGCAGCCGATGGACGCGCCATGTATTTCGATCAGGATGCCTGGATACAACAGCTGTGGGGCGGCCGTGACACGCAGGGGCGCCCGGACTATCGTCCCGTTGTCCTCGCCGATGGGCGAAAAATAACGTTGACGAT
>JAEUNB010000052.1 GCA_016790625.1 Betaproteobacteria bacterium
CGGTCAACACAACAGTGGTGTAGCCCGAGTTGGCGAAGTCGTACATGGCCCAGGCGAACACTTCGCGTTTTTGTACGCCGGGATTGAGTGCGGTAGTCATCGCGGCATGTTAGCCCGACTTTGTTGCCGTTGTGCGCAACGCAGTTCCGAACGAAATTTTTTTGTTGGTGGTAGGCTAGACGCGCAATTACGTGCAGTCAAAAAATAATTCTGCATCGGAGGAGTCATGTCGAACTACACGACGGAGCAGCTCCGCACCATTGCCTTGGTTGGCCATTCGGCTTCGGGCAAGACCACACTAACCGAGCAACTGCTGCACCGGACGGGGGTGACAGGTGCTCCCGGCAGTGTGGAGAAGGGGACGACGGTTTCCGACTTCGATCCCCTCGAAAAGCAGTACCAGCATTCGCTCAACTCCTCCCTCCTGCACTTCCCTCACCGCAATACCCACATCCACCTGATCGATACGCCGGGCTATCCCAACTTCATGGGGCCGGCGATTTCGGCGCTGGACGCGGTTGAAACCGCAGTGGTTGTGATCAATGCGCAGAACGGCATCGAGCTCACCACGCATCGCATGATGTCCACCGCGCAGAAGCGGCACCTCTGCCGAATGGTCGTCATCAACAAGATCGACGCCGACAATGTCGATTTACCGGGGCTGTTGGCGGACATTCAGGAAACGTTTGGCCGCGAATGCCTGCCGATCAATTTGCCGGCAAAAAATGCGACGGTGGTGACCGACTGTTTTTTCAATCCGTCCGGTGATGCGGATTTTTCCTCAGTGGCTGCGGCGCATTCGGCGTTGGTCGATCAGGTGGTCGAGGTCGACGAAAAACTGATGGAGCTGTACCTGGAGCAGGGCGAGTCGATCCAGCCGGAGCAATTGCATGAGCCGTTTGAAAAGGCTTTGCGCGACGGCCACCTGATCCCGGTTTGTTTTGTGTCAGCGCGTACTGGTGCGGGTGTGCCGGAGCTGCTGGATATTTTTGCCAGGCTGGCGCCGAACCCGATCGAAGGCAACCCGCCGCTGTTCGTTAAAGGCGAGGGCAAGGACGCTGAGGAGTTCCGCTCGATACCCGCACCGAAGATGCATGTGATTGCCCATGTGTTCAAGGTGGTGGTCGATCCCTTTATCGGCAAGCTGGGCGTGTTCCGTGTGCATCAGGGGACCGTCACGCCTAACACGCCGCTCTACGTCGGCGAGACCAGCAAACCGTTCAAGGCCGGCCATCTCTACATGTTGCAAGGCAAGGAATACAAGGAAGTAAAACAGTTGGTGCCCGGCGATATCGGCGCCGTGGCCAAGGTCGAGCAGATTGCCTTCGATGCGGTGCTGCACGATTCGCACGATGAAGACCGAATCCACTTGCTGCCACTGGAGTTTCCGCAGCCGATGTATGGCCTCGCAGTCGAGCCCAAGCGGCGCGGCGATGAGCAGCGGATTTTTGAAGTGCTGCACAAGCTGGAAATGGAAGACCCGTGTTTCGTCGTCGAGCGCCATCCAACGACACATGAAACCGTGATCAACGGACTCGGCGATTTACACATGCGCGTGATGCTGGAGCGCATGCAGAAGCAGTACAACCTCGAAATCGTCACCAAGCCGCCGAAGATTCCCTATCGTGAAACGGTGATGGCGAAGGCCGACGGTCACTTCCGCCACAAGAAACAGTCCGGAGGCGCCGGGCAATTTGGCGAGGTGTTCCTGCGCATCGAGCCGCTGGCGCGCAGCGCGGGTTTTGAATTCGTCAACGACATCCACGGCGGCACCATCCCCACGCAGTTCATTCCGGCGGTGGAAAAGGGCATTCGCGAGGTGCTGGCCTCTGGCCCGCTGGCGAGCTTTCCGGTGCACGATGTGCGCGTGATTGTTTACGACGGCAAGAGCCATGCAGTGGACTCGAAGGAAATCGCTTTTGTCACGGCGGCGCGCAAGGCGTTTATCGATGCCATCTCCAAAGCGCGGCCGGTGCTGCTGGAGCCGATCGTCGCAACAGAAGTAACCGTACCGGATTCGTTTATCGGCGCCGTGACCGGTGACCTGTCATCGCGTCGTGGGCAAATCACTGGCACGCGTGGACTGTCGGCCGGCACTTCGGCGGTGATGGCGATCGTGCCGCTGTCCGAATTGCGCGACTACCAGACGCGGCTGAAATCACTCACCGGTGGCCACGGCAGCTACTCGATCGAGCTATCGCATTACGAACCGGTGTTGCCCGGCATGCAGGCCGAGTTGATGCGCATGTACAAGGTGCATGCGAAGGAAGAGGACTGAATCGCCAGCGACTTAAGCATAAAACTCCAGCATTGACGAGCCTTTCAGGCCGAAAATGGCTTGGAAGCCTCGCCAATGCTAGTGTTTTAATTTGTTATGCGGGCTTGGCCGCTGCAGCCATCCGCGCACGCCGCGCTTCGTACGCCTTCAGATGGGTGTAGGCGACAGTCAGCATGGAATCGTCGATGCCATGCTCGCGCGCCTTGGTGAGCATATAGCCGACGATGTGATCGGCTTCCACCGGGCCACCGTTTTCCAGGTCGCGCATCATCGAGGCGGTCAGCGGTGAGCCCGCTGAATTCACTACCTTCTGGTAACGCTCCAGCACGCTGTCGCGCGGCGGATAGCCTTCCTTGCGCGCCACTTCAACGCAGGAATCGAGATGGCGCTGCATCAGCTTTTGTCCATCGGGCGTGGCGAGAATGTCGCCGACCGAGCCGCGCATCAGGCAGGTCATGCCGGCCAGCGTGGACAGGAACGCGACCTTCTCCCACATGTCCAGCATCACGTTGTCCGACACTTTCCAGTCGACCACGGATTTGGCGAAAGCCTCACCCAGCTGATTGGCGATTTTCTGTTGCGAGGGGTCGCGTGCGCCCCAGAGAATGGTGTGTGCATCGATCATCGATTTAACGATGCCGTCGGCGGTCAGCGTGGCGGCGATCTGGCAGGAGCCGCCCAGCACGCGTGCCTTGCCAAATCGCTGGTCCAGTTTGTCCAGATGCGAAATGCCGTTCAACAGCGGCACCACGCGGGTATCCGGTCTCATCGCCGGCGCAATCGCGGCAACGCTGCTGTCGAGGTCATACGCCTTGCAGGAAAGGATGACGAGGTCGTACTCGGGTTTCACGTCGGCTGCTTGCACAGTCTTGACCTGCAGCTCCACGCGATCCTTCACGCTCTCAATAATCAAGCCTTGCGAAGCGATCTGCTGCGCGCGCCTTTCACGCACCAGGAAAGTCACATCCGCGCCGGCCTGATGCAATCGTCCGCCGAAATAGCCGCCGGTGCCGCCGGCACCGAGTACCAGAATCTTCATCGTGATCAAGCCTTGGGTTTGTCCTTGGTCTTTTCGGTGAGGAAGGCCTGCGCCGCTTCGAGCATGCGATCGCGCCCGAACAGGATGTCCTCGCGTGCCAGCGCGACCTCGATGTCTGGCTTCACGCCTTCACCTTCGATGCGTTTGCCCTTCGGCGAGACAAAGCCGAGCTCGCTGTAGGCCAGTTGTCCGCCACCGGGTAGGTCGGCATAGCCCAAATAACCTAACAGGCAGCCGCAAGTGCGCTGGCCGATCACAGTTGCACGGCCCAGGTCCTGCAGCGTGGCGGAGAATACTTCCGAAGCCGACGCACTGTTTTCATTGACCAGGATGACCATGGGCTTGGTGTAGGCGGCTGCGCCGCTGCCGGCCAATTCGGTTTCAAGCGCGATCATGGGGATAAACGCAATCGTGATTGGCTTGCCGGTTCGGGTGAGAACGCGTGCGCCGTTCGCTTTTTTGTCGAGGAAACGATTGATGAGGTTGTTCGCCATGAACAGAGAGCCGCCGCCATTGTTGCGCAGGTCAACGATTAGTCCGGGCGTGTCCTTCATCCCCGCGATGCCTGACGTGATGGCGCTTTCCATCCCGTCAAGAAAGTTGGAGAACTTCACGTAACCGTAGCCGGAAGGCAGTACGCGCGAAACCTGCTCGGGCGGTGCGCGAAATTTGCGCCGTTTGATGACCGCTGTTATCTCGCTGCCATCACCGCGCACGAAGGTCATGTTGACCGAGGTGCCGACGTCGCCGGACGAAATCTTGCGATTGGCGCCGCGCATCCGCGCCCACGGCGTGGAGGAATCGCGCACCTCGCTGGTCAGCCGTTGGTAGTACGGCAGGGCCGGTTCACCGTCGATGCTGCGTATGGTCATGCCGGCGCGCACGCCCGCCCACCAGGCATCGGATTCCGCATTTACGTTGGTGACAACCAGTGCATCGCCCAAGGGGAGGAAACCCAATCCCAGCGAATGCAATTCCTGATCGCGCTGCTGCTGCGCCTGCTTGGGGCTGTTGACACGGGTGTGTGAGTCTTTCAACTCACCGGTCATTTTGTCCAGCAGTTCCCAGTAATCGTCGTCG
>JAEUNB010000084.1 GCA_016790625.1 Betaproteobacteria bacterium
CGGCTCGCGGATTTCGTTCTCTGGCCGCGAGCTGGTGTAGTAGTACATCGCAATCGATTGGCGATACTCGCCTTCCGGGCATTCCAGTGGATGCGGATGGCCGTGGAAGGTGTCGGAACGAGAGCTGAACACCACCAGTCGATTAAACAGCGCAGCATATTCGCAAACCTTGTTGCAACAGCCCTCATCCCAAAGTTCCAGCGCGCCGCCCCATTCCTTCTGCCAATTGGGATTCAGATAGACGAACATATTTACCCGGCGGTGTGCCTGAAGATGCTCGGCCCAGTTGAAATCGGAATGAATCTGCAACACGCCGCCACGTTTCACCAGGTGAACACCGCCGCCGAAAAGGTGCGGGTCAGGCAGCAGGTTGGGAATGCCGGTCAGCGTTTCCAGAAAACGTACGAATGGGCCAGAGTTGAACTCGTGAACCAGGTGGCGAATCGGCGTTGGCAGCGACAAATCATCCGAAATTGCCCACTTTTCCTCGTAGCCCTTGGCGAAGAAGAAATCCCACTTGCGATCATTGCCCGGCAAGGGAATCGCCCGCGAAGTTTCCATCGCCACGTCTGCCGGCAGGAAGTTGTCGATGAAAGTGTGCGGGAACGGTGCAGCGGCCGCGTAAGCCTCGCGATGCTGCTGTGCAATCTGTTGCAGTTTTGGATAGTCGAACATGTCGTCGCGCGATTGTTGGCCGGGTCGAATTCACGGTTTGACGCCTATTCTACCGGCACCGCAACATGGGCCTACGCCAACCTGGGTGCCGGTGGCCGTGTTTGTCGGTCAGGGGTATCATTCACGGTTGCTCCCGGTTTGTAACGAAAACATGACAAAAAAACACGATTTTCGCCTCCCGTCTCGCGCTTTCGCGCTATCCATTTTGTTTGCAACCCCATTTGTCGTATTTGCGGCAGGTGTCGATGGCACGCGCTATCAAACACCGGCGCAGTCCATCGTCGACATGGTCGATGCGCCGCTGATACCGCAAACATCGCTCTCGCCCAGTCGCGACTGGATCATGCTGCTGGAACGGCCGGCGTTGCCGCCGGTGGCGGAGCTGGCGCAACCTGAACTTCGCCTCGCCGGTCTGCGCATCAATCCGCGTACAAACGATCAGAGCCGTACCGGCCAAACCACGGGCATCAAGCTGATAAAAATTGCGGATCGCACCGAGAAGACGGTTACCGGCTTGCCAGCGGGCGCGCGTATCGGCGAAGCGCAATGGTCGCCGGATGGCAAGCGCGTCGCATTCACGCTGGTGCGCGAAGCGGGTATCGAGTTGATGGTTGCGGATGCCACCAATGGCACCGTCGCCAAACGCGTGACTGATCGCCCGCTCAATGGTGCACTGGGACGCTCGTTTGTCTGGCACAGTGACTCCAAGGCATTGCTGGCCAATCTGATACCTACCGCGCGTGGCGGGGTGCCCAAAGCGGTGGCTGTAGCCAGCGGCCCATCGATTCAGGAAAACCTGGGGCGCCGCAACGCGGCACGCACCTATCAGGATTTACTCAAGTCGCCACACGACGAGGCGCTGTTTGAATACTATGGTTCGTCCGAACTGGTCAGCATCGCGCTGGACGGCAAGATTTTGCCGCTGGCTGCCGGCCTGATTCGATGGTTCCAACCATCGCCGGATGGCGAGTTTGTGCTGGTGCAAACGATCAAGCGGCCCTACTCGTATTCCGTTCCCGCGTCGCGTTTCCCGCTGAAAACTGAAATCCGCGATGCGCGCGATGCCGATGCAGGCAAGGTGATCAAGGTGCTTTCCGACTTACCCTTGGCTGAAGACGAGGAGCTTGACCCTGACGCGGTACGCAAAGGCCCGCGTCAGTACGTTTGGCGCGGCGACGCAAACGCAACCATCACCTGGGTGCAGCCGATCGAAGGACGTCGCAACACGATTCTCGGTGATCAGTTGTACGGATTGGCGTCGCCGTTTGAAGCCGAACCACAGGTGTTGGCCAAACTGGATCTTCGTTATCAGACCACGTACTGGGGCCGCGACGACGTGGCCATTACGGTCGAAGGTGCACGCAAGACGCGGCGCACCGTCGCATGGCGCATTTTCCCGGGAGATCCATCGCGTGCACCGGTGAAGCTGTTCGATCGCTCGTCGGAAGACCGTTATGGCGATCCCGGCACGCCGGTCACCGAGTCGAACTCACGAGGCGGACGTGTGCTGAATTTCTCACCCGATGGCAAATCGATTTACCTGCTTGGCAGCGGTGCTTCGCCGGAAGGCGAGCGCCCATTCATCGATCGCTATGATCTTGATGCGCGTGAAGCGAAGCGCCTGTTCCGTTCCGAGGCGCCGCACTACGACACACCGATGGCGCTGTTCGACAATGGGCCGATGAAGCTTCTGCTGCAGCGCGAAAGTGTCAGCGAGGCGCCGAATATTTACCTGCGTGATTTGGCCAGCGGCGGCATGCAGGCGGTCACGCGATTCGCCACGCCGAAGAATCCGGTTGCCAATGTCACCAAGGAAGTGATTCGCTACAAGCGCAAGGATGGCGTTGAACTCTCAGCCAATCTTTACCTGCCCGCCGGCTATCGTGTGCAGGATGGCCCGCTGCCGTTGCTGATGTGGGCTTATCCGCGTGAGTTCCGTTCCGCCGAAGCGGCGGGACAGGTATCAGGGTCACCTTATCGCTATGTGCGCCCCAGCTTCAGCGGTCCATTGCCGTTCCTCACGCAGGGTTATGCGGTTCTGGACAACCCGACCATGCCGATCGTAGGCGAGGGCGGCAAGGAGCCCAACGACACCTATCTGCCGCAATTGATCGCCAGCGCCGAAGCGGCAATCGACGAGGTAGTACGACGCGGTGTGGCAGATCGCAGCAAGATCGCGGTCGGCGGGCATTCCTACGGCGCGTTCATGGTGGCCAACCTGCTGGCGCACACCAAACTGTTCGCAGCCGGCATTGCCGAATCGGGCGCTTATAACCGCACGCTGACCCCATTCGGCTTCCAGGCTGAAGATCGCACCTTCTGGAACGCGCGCGATGTGTACAGCCAGATGTCGCCGTTCAACTATGCCGACCAGATCAAAACGCCACTGCTGATGATTCACGGCGAGGCGGATTCCAACACCGGCACCTTCCCGCTGCAAAGTGAACGCTTCTATCAGGCCATTCGCGGTCTCGGCGGTACGGCACGGCTGGTGATGCTGCCGTATGAGGACCATGGCTATCGGGGGCGCGAATCGGTGCTGCATCGCCTGTGGGAATCGCAGCGCTGGCTGGACAAATACGTCAAGAACGGCGGCAAGGGCGGCTAGTCGGGAAATGAAACTCCAGCGCTGGCGCGGAGTTCCGGGCATTTTCGTGCCAAGAACCGCGCCAATGCTGGGGTTTGATAAATTTGTGCACTGCAATCCTTGACGGGATTGCGCCTTCAAGCCATAATTCGCGCCCTTTGGGAGAGAAGTTGTGGCTCTCGAAAATTTGGCCAATTAGCTCAGCCGGTTAGAGCGACGGAATCATAATCCGCAGGTCCCCTGTTCGAATCAGGGATTGGCCACCAGGACACTCGAAAGGGCCAGCTTTGCTGGCCCTTTCTCGTTAGCCGCGATTAAATCGGCTGCGAGGCATCGATTTGTCAACTGTGCTCCTCATCGGCCGCGAGGCCGATTCCGGGGCGCGTTGCCAACTCAATACCTCTCGCTCGATTTTCTCGCTACTCCACAAGTATCAATTTGCACCTGCCCGGGTTATCCCCCGCTCCCAGGAGATCAAGATGTCCGAACCGCCCGCCGCAAAATCGTCGAAGAAGGTTTTTATCAAGACCTTCGGTTGCCAGATGAACGAGTATGACTCGGACAAGATGGCCGATGTGTTGAACGCATTCGACGGCTACGAGAAAACTGCCACGCCGGAAGATGCGGATGTAATTCTTTATAACTCCTGCTCGGTGCGGGAGAAAGCATCCGAGAAACTGTTCAGCGACTTGGGCCGCATTCGTGAGTTGAAGGATGCCAAGCCGGATTTGCTGATTGGCGTCGGCGGCTGCGTGGCCTCGCAGGAAGGCGATGCCATCGTCAATCGGGCACCCTACGTCGATCTGGTGTTTGGCCCGCAGACTTTGCACCGCCTGCCGGCGATGATTCGCGCCAAGCGCAGCAGTGGAACGTCGCAGGTCGATATCTCTTTTCCTGAGGTTGAGAAATTCGATCATATGCCGCCGGCGCGAGTCGAAGGAGCGACAGCGTTCGTGTCGATCATGGAAGGCTGTTCCAAGTACTGCAGCTTCTGCGTTGTGCCATACACGCGCGGCGAGGAAATCTCGCGTCCGTTCGATAGCGTGATGGCGGAGATTCGCGCGCTGGCGGACAAGGGCATCAAGGAAGTGACTTTGCTGGGTCAGAACGTGAACGCCTATGTTGGCGAAATGCTGGACGGTGAGAGTGCCGATTTCGCGTTGCTGCTATCGGCCGTGCACGCCATTCCGGGTATCGAACGTATTCGCTATACAACATCGCATCCGCTGGAGTTCACGCAGCGTCTGATCGATGCCTACGGCAAGCTGCCGAAACTGGTCTCCCAGCTGCATCTGCCGGTGCAGTCGGGTTCGGATCGCGTGCTGGCGGCGATGAAGCGCAATTACACGGTGATGGAGTACAAGTCGATCATCCGCCGTTTGCGCGCAGTGCGTCCCGATATCTCGATCACCAGCGACTTTATCGTCGGATTCCCGGGCGAAACCGAAGACGACTTCGAGCGCACGATGAAGCTGATCGAGGATGTCAATTTCGACGGCAGCTTTTCCTTCGTCTATTCGCGCCGCCCCGGTACGCCGGCAGCCAGCCTGCTCGACGACACGCCGCAGGATGTGAAAATGAAGCGGCTGCAGAAAATGCAGAAGGTACTCGATGCCCAGCTGCATGCGCATTCGAACGCCATGATCGGCACGGTGCAGCGCGTGCTGGTCGAAGGAACATCGCGCAAGGACGAGAATGAAATGATGGGGCGCACGGACAACAATCGCGTGGTGAATTTTCCAGTCGCGGGCCGCAATTCATCACGTTTGGTCGGACAGTTCGTCGAAGTGACCATTACCGGTGTCAGCCACTACACCCTGCGCGGTGAGCTGGTGATCAACGAATCAGTGGCGGCTTGATATGAAAACGCCATCGATAGAATTTTCCTTTACGCCGGTCGACAATCGTCGATTGATGACACTATGCGGCTCGATGGACGCCAATGTGCGGCAGATCGAAGCGGCGCTGGATGTGTCGATTGCCCGCCGCGGCGAGAAATTCTCCGTCTCCGGTGAACGCGACAAGATCGAACTCGCCGCCAAAGTGTTGAATCGCTTCTATGCCAAAGCGCATAACGATTTGTCGGTGGAAGAAATCCAGCTCGGCATCGTCGAGATGAGCCATGCCCGTGACAGTCGGGACAACAAAGCGGCGGCTGCAGCCGAAGTGGTTGACGAAGAGATCGCGTTGCATACGCGGCGCGCCGACTTGCGCGCGCGTACCGACCGTCAGTCGCAGTACATCCGCCAGATGCAGACACATGACATCACTTTCGGCGTCGGCCCGGCGGGTACCGGCAAGACATATCTTGCAGTCGCCTGTGCCGTGGATGCATTTGAACGCGACTTGGTCAAGCGGATTGTACTTACCCGTCCCGCAGTTGAGGCCGGCGAAAAACTCGGGTTTCTGCCGGGTGATCTCAGCCAGAAAACCGATCCATACCTCCGTCCGCTATATGACGCACTGTACGACCTGCTGGGTTTCGACAAGGTCAATCGCATGTTCGAGCGTCAGCAGATCGAAGTCGCCCCGCTGGCATTCATGCGCGGCCGTACCCTGAATCACTCATTCATTATTCTCGACGAAGCGCAGAACACGACGCCGGAGCAGATGAAGATGTTTCTTACCCGAATCGGTTTCGGCACCAAGGCCGTTATTACCGGTGATGTGACGCAGGTGGATTTGAAGCATGGCACCACCAGCGGGTTGATCGACGCGCGTAACGTCCTCAACGGCATTCGCGGCATTGCCTTCACCATCTTCCAGGCCAACGACGTCGTGCGCCATCCACTGGTGCAGTCGATCGTGACGGCCTACGAAGCTCACCATCGCGGTAACCGCTGATGGCTGTCGATTATTCGGCGCAGGCGCGCGCCAGTCTCAAGCGCCAATGCAACCGCTTTGTTTCCGGGCATCCCACGCCGCGACCACGCAGCGAACTGCATGCCATCGCCGACTGGATGTCGACCAATGACTACGATGTCGATAACTACGGTACCGGCAAACTGATCGCCGATTTCGAGGCCAAGGTTGCTGCCCTGCTGGGCAAGCCGGCTGCGGTATTTATGCCCAGCGGCAAGATGGCCTCCTTGATCGCATTGCGCATCTGGGCTACTCGTGCGCACAACCTCGATTTCGGCATGCACCGCACGGCGCATCTGGAGTTGCATGAAGAGCATTCGTATAAAAAACTCCATGGCTTGCGTTCGCACTTCATCGGCCGGCCCGGAGAGGCGATAACGACGAAGGATTTGAAGGCTTACGACAAGCCCTTGTCCTCGATTGTGATTGAGCTGCCCATGCGGGAAATCGGCGGCAAGCTACCGGCTTGGGACGATCTGCAGAAGCAGCGCGAACTCGCATCCGCTCGCGGCACGCGCATGCACCTGGATGGCGCGCGGCTGTGGGAGGCATTGGCCTACTACGAGGGCAAAACCTACGCTGACATCGCGGCGCTGTTTGACTCGGTCTACGTGTCGTTCTACAAGGGTATTGGCGGCATTGCCGGCGCCATGTTGCTGGGCGACGAGAAGTTCATCGCCGACGCACGTGTCTGGCTGACGCGTCATGGCGGTACTATTTTCCAGCAGTATCCGGTTGTCGCCAGCGCCGCGATGCGCTTTGACGAGCGTCTTGAGCGCATGCCGGCGTATTACCAGCGGGCGCTTTCGTTCGCCAAGGAATTGAAGGCGGCGATGCCGGAAGTGAAGGTGACTCCAGAAATACCACACGCCAATCTGATGCACCTGACTTTTTCCTGTCCCGCTGCAGCATGGGACTCGGCGCGGGATCACCTCGCCGCTGGCGATCGCATCTGGCTGGGCGGCACGCGACAGATTGAGGATAAATCGATCGCCGAAGTGGAGATCTACGTTGGCGAGGGTTTGATGGCGTTGAGCGATGATGAAGCTATCGCCGCTTATGTGAAGCTGATGAAGATTGCGCAAAGCAAGACAGCATGAGCGCACACCCGATGTTCGATGTTCAACTGGCCAGCCGCCTGCCGGGAATACCTTCTGATCGCCTGTTTCGCAAATGGCTGAAAGCAGCACTGCCGGTTCGCACCGAACTCAGTTTGCGCGTGGTCAATGCAGCAGAGGGGCGTCGGCTCAACGCGGAATTTCGCGGCAAGGACTACGCCACCAATGTGTTGACCTTTGTTTATCACGAACCAAAAGCGTCGATGCTTTCGGGAGATATCGTGCTGTGCGCGCCAGTGGTGGCGAAAGAGGCGCGCGAACAGGGCAAGCCACTGCTCGCACACTATGCCCACATGACCATTCATGGCGCCTTGCACCTGGCCGGCATGGATCACGAGAAGCCGCGCGAAGCCAAAGCGATGGAAACGCGCGAAATTGCCATTCTTGCTGACCTGGGATTTACCAATCCGTATGAACAACGCTGACTCCCATCGTCATTTGGCCGCCACGCGGTTGTGATACATTGATTTCTCCGCAACAGCCCTCCCTTCCCAATGGACGAATCACCCAAACGCTCGCTGCTTGAGCGTGTCTCTTCCATGCTCCTGCGCGAGCCGGAAGATCGCGGCCAACTGGTCGAACTGCTTCACGGCGCGTTTGAAAAAAATCTGCTCGACGCCGAAGCGCTGTCGATGATCGAGGGCGTGATGCAAGTGTCCGAAATGCAGGCGCGCGATGTCATGATCCCGCGTTCGCAAATGGACATGATCGATGTAGCCGAAGACCCGGATGCATTCATTCCGTTCGTAATCGAAACCGCGCACTCGCGGTTCCCGGTGTATGAAAACGGCAAGGACAATGTCATCGGCATATTGCTGGCGAAGGATCTGCTGCGCTACTACGCCAATGCCGACGAATTCGACGTGCGCGACATGCTGCGCCCGGCGGTGTTTGTGCCGGAAGCCAAGCGCCTCAATGTACTGCTGCGCGATTTCAAGGCCAACCGCAATCACATCGCCATTGTTGTCGATGAGTACGGCGGCGTGGCCGGTTTGATCACCATCGAGGATGTGCTGGAGCAGATCGTCGGCGACATCGAGGACGAATTCGATTTCGATGAAACGGAAGACAATATCCTCCCCGACCGTGCCGGCAAATTCCGCGTCAAGGCGATTACCGAGATTTCCGATTTCAACGAAGTTTTTGAAACACATTTCTCCGATGAAGACTTCGATACCGTTGGCGGCTTGGTGATCAACCAGTTTGGCCGCGTGCCCAAGCGAGGGGAGTCGGTGACGTTCAACGGATTCAAGTTCGCCGTGGTACGTGCGGACAGCCGCATGGTGCACTCGCTGATGGTCGAGAAAGTGGTGGTCGCCGAGCCCGATCCGGAGAAAAAACCGTCGTCCGATCAAAAGACGGCATGACGCTGGATTCGCGCCGCCCACTAGCCGTTCAGTTGTTGTTGGCCCTGGTCGCCGGGGCGATCGGCGTGTTGGCGTTTGCACCGATTTACTTCTGGCCTTTGGCGCTGCTTTCCCTGTTTGTACTTTTTTCCCTTTGGCATAAAGCGACCACACCCAAGAGGGCGTTTGTGCTCGGCTTCTTCTGGGGGCTGGGACTTTTCCTCGCCGGCGTGTCCTGGCTTTATGTAAGCCTGCATGTCTACGGCAACATGCCGGCACCGATGGCGGCGGGCGCCATTCTGCTGTTCTGCTGCTATCTCAGCCTGTTTCCCGCGCTGGCAGGCTGGCTTCAAGGAAAACTGGTGCTGCGCCGCAGACTATCGGCGACGATCAGCTTGCTGGTGGTGATGCCCGCATCGTTTGTCGCCTTCGAATATCTGCGCGGCTGGTTTCTCACCGGCTTCCCTTGGCTCACTTTTGGTTATACGCAAACACCCGGCGGTGTTTTAGCCGCGCCGTTGGCGGGGTTCGCCCCACTTTTTGGTGCTCACGGTATCTCCTGGCTGCTGGCATTGACTGCAGCATTCTGCGTGTTGCTCGTTCGACCGGCGTCAGGGGTGGCTCTGTCGCGGCGTGGCCGCACTGTTGCGGTCACTTCGGTCGCGGTGCTGTGGATATGCGGTCATTTTCTGCACGTCGCATCGTGGAGTGCTCCTGCTGGGGCGGCATTGCCGGTGACCTTGTTGCAGGGCAATGTCGAGCAAAGTCTCAAGTGGCGCGAAGACCAGTTCGAACTGACGCTGACCAACTATCTGGAACTTGCCAATCGTAGTAATGCAAAGCTGGTCGTGATGCCGGAAACAGCGCTGCCAGGCTTTCTTGACAAGATTCCCGCGGACTACCTGAACGGAATTCGCCAGCGCGCTTTGGACCGTGGCGCAGATGTGCTGGTGGGTGTGCCGATCAACGAGCGCGTCACTACTGATTCGCTGAACCCTTGGCGCTATTTCAACAGCGCCATCTCACTCGGAGCTTCAGCGCCGCAGCGCTACGACAAGCAGCACCTTGTGGCTTTTGGCGAATTTATCCCGCCGCTATTTTCCTGGGGATACAACTGGCTGAAGATTCCGCTGGCCGGATTTACCCCCGGCAGCGCCGAGCAGCAGCCGATGCAGATTGCCGGCCAAAAGGTGGCAATCAATATCTGCTACGAAGACGCATTTGGCAGCGAAATCGCGCGCCAGTTGCCCGCAGCAAATCTGCTGGTGAATGTTTCGAACATGGCTTGGTACGGCCGCTCGCTGGCGGCGGACCAGCACGCGCAGATGTCGCGCATGCGAGCGATGGAAACTTCGCGCTGGATGTTGCGGGCGACCAATACCGGCGTCACCGCCGCCATCAATGAGCGCGGAGAGATGGTGTCTGCGTTGCGGCAATTCGAACGCGGCGCGCTGGATGTCACCGCAGTGCCGCGATCGGGGGCAACGCCCTACGTGCTATGGCGCGATTGGCCGGTGCTGATTGGGCTGCTGTTGGTGCTGGCGTGGGCACTATTCGTGCGTCGTCGCGAGGCCAATCCTGCGGCGAAATAAAGGCAAACCCCAATAGAGGCGGGCGTTTCTGGGTTATTTTGGCTCAGAGGCCGCGCCAGTGCTGGAGTTTGTAAACCTAAGCCGGCCGCGCCCGAACAAAGAATTGCCATGCGCAAAGTTCGGCCAGTTCCTTGGGATGAAGCCGCTCCATCGTGATGCGCCCGACGCGAATGTTGATTTCCGGCTTGTCCCGGTTCTGCGCGTAGAACGGCTCCAGACTCGGGTCGATAAAGAAATTGACGAACTCGGGTCGATAACCGGTCTGCTCCAAGAATGTCGCGATCTCGCGCAAAGTGAAGAAGCGGATGTGCGTGATGTCGAGCAGGCCGCGCTCGGCATAGGGCCAGACGCCGTCGTCCATCAGGCCCTTGATCAGTCCCAGGTGGCGGGTATTGGGAATACTCAGGATCACCTGCGCATCCTTGGTTAGGTATGGCTTCAGGCCGGTCATGACTCGCCACGGGTCGTACATATGCTCGAGCACGTCAGCAGCGACCACCGTGTCAATGCTGCCCGGCGCGATGCCCTCGGCCTCCAGATTGAAATCCTCGAACTTGCCGCACAACACCTGATCCAGTTTCTTCGCCGCCAT
The DNA here is from genome assembly GCA_016790625.1 of Betaproteobacteria bacterium. Lineage (GTDB taxonomy): Bacteria > Pseudomonadota > Gammaproteobacteria > Burkholderiales > Usitatibacteraceae > UKL13-2. The sequence goes on from JAEUNB010000084.1 coordinate 10,773, forward strand.
ATCGGCAGTCGCTTGATTGGGCTCGATGCCGATAACGCGGCAGCCGGGATTGCGCGATTTCACCGCCTCGCCCAATAGACCCGCCGCACAGCCAATGTCCAGCAGCGTCCGTGGGGCTTGGGCAAATACGTCCAGCAGCGCCGGGTTGAAGTGATTTTGGTAAATGTGCCCGTCAGAGTTGTGGAAATCCAGGCAGGTTTGCCAGGCAAAGCGGGTTTCCGGCGCTTGAGTCGTTGCGTTTGGGGAATTTGGGGTGACGGAAGAGGGGTTTGCAGACATGTTTTCGCTATGAAGAAACACTGCGGCGCTTTGCAGCCAGCAGGGTGAACCGCGTAAAATTGATGTTTCGGCTCGTTGTTCAGCCCGATATTCAGGCGATGTTCAGATTATCACTCTCAATTCTCCGGCGCGGTTAATGATCACCTTCCAAGAAATCATCCTCAAGCTCCAGCAATACTGGAACCAGCAAGGCTGCGCCCTGCTGCAACCTTACGATATGGAGGTGGGTGCCGGTACCTCGCACACGGCCACATTCCTGCGTTCGCTCGGTCCGGAGCCTTGGCGTGCCGCCTACGTACAGCCCTCGCGCCGCCCGAAGGATGGCCGCTATGGTGAAAACCCCAATCGCCTGCAGCATTACTATCAATACCAAGTGGTGCTGAAACCCTCGCCGCCGAACATTCTCGAACTCTATCTGGGCTCACTCGCTGCGCTGGGCCTGGATTTGCAGAACAACGACATCCGCTTTGTCGAGGACGATTGGGAAAACCCGACGCTGGGTGCCTGGGGGCTGGGTTGGGAAGTGTGGCTGAACGGCATGGAAGTCACGCAGTTCACCTACTTCCAGCAAGTCGGTGGGCTGGAGTGCAAGCCGATCACCGGCGAAATTACCTTTGGCCTTGAGCGGCTGGCGATGTATTTGCAGAACAAGGAAAACGTCTACGACCTGGTCTGGACCACGTGGAAAGAGAATGGCGTCGATCGTGTGCTGACTTACGGCGATGTCTATCACCAGAATGAAGTCGAGCAATCGACTTACAACTTCGAGCACGCGAATGTTGAAGCTCTGCTGCGCCATTTCACCGACTACGAAGGCAATGCAAAGAACCTGATGGAAAAACAGTTGGCGCTACCGGCCTACGAGCAGGTATTGAAGGCAGCGCATACCTTCAATCTGCTTGATGCCGCTGGGGCGATATCTGTCACCGAGCGCGCGGCATATATCGGCCGCATTCGCAATTTGGCACGCGAGGTCGCGAAGAGTTACGAATTGTCTCGGCGTCGCCTCGGCTATCCAATGGCAAACGCAACTGTTGCGGCATCGCTCATGACATTGGATGAAATCAATGCCGTGAGTTATGGAAAGAGGCGCACGGATTTGCAAAATGCAATGGTTGTGAAGGAGCCAGCATGAGTACTGCATCCTTGCTGGTCGAGTTGTTCACCGAGGAGTTACCGCCGAAGTCGCTTCCCAAGCTTGCCTCAGCGTTTGGCAATACCTTGAAAGCAGAGTTGTCCAAATCTGATTTATTGGAGCGCGATAGCGAACTCCTAGTTTTCGCTACTCCCCGACGCCTATCTGCCCGCCTAACGAAGGTGCGCCCGAAGGCACCCGATTCGCGCACGCAAAAGAAGCTAATGCTGGCTGCAATCGCTTTCAATAGTGATGGTCAACCAACCGATGCATTGAAAAAGAAGCTCACGGCACTCGGTTATGACAGTTTTGTTGAGGGGCCGAGCGCAAATTTCGTGCGACAGATGGAGGGCGGGAAAGAAGTCCTGTACCTCGACCAGGATGAAATGGGAATGCCGCTCGCATTTGAACTCGACTTAGCAATAAAGAAAACAATAGCGGACCTCCCGGTTGCAAAGCTGATGACCTATCAATTGGCCGACGGGATCACTGACGTTAAATTCGTGCGTCCAGTTCATGGTTTGGTAGCCTTGCATGGCGCTGAAGTTCTCAACGTTGACGCGCTCGGACTGCAAGCTGGCCGTATAACCCACGGCCATCGCTTCCAAGGTGCCACCAATGTCGAACTTGCGAACGCCGATGAGTATGAGGCGAAGCTCGAAAAAGAGGGTGGTGTGATCGCCAGCTTCGACAAGCGCAAAGCTGAAATCCATCGCCTCCTGCGCGAGCGCGCTGAAGAAGCCGGCGATACGCTGGGCGAACCAGAGGACTACGCCGCGCTGCTCGATGAAGTCACCGCATTGGTTGAAATGCCGACCGTGTACATGGGGCAATTCGAGCAGGAATTCCTCGCAGTACCGGCGGAGTGCCTGATCCTGACCATGAAGCTCAACCAGAAATACTTCCCGCTGTTTTTGTCGGAAGGCGGTTTGTCGAGCCGGTTCCTTATCGTCTCGAATATGCGGCTGGACGATCCGCGAAACGTAATCGAAGGCAACGAGCGCGTCGTGCGCCCGCGGCTGTCGGACGCGCGTTTCTTCTTCGAGACTGACAAGAAGACGAAGCTTGCCGATCGCATTCCGAAGCTGGCAAGCGTGGTCTATCACAACAAGCTGGGTTCGCAAGGCGAGCGCGTCGAACGGGTGCGCAAACTGGCTGTCAGTATTGCAAACGCAATTGGCGCCGATGCCAAACTGGCCGATCGTGCAGCGTTGTTAGCCAAAGCCGATCTGGTCACCGATATGGTCGGCGAGTTTCCGGAGTTGCAGGGAACGATGGGCCGTTACTATGCGCTGCACGACGGTGAATCGCCGCTGGTGGCTGATGCCATCGCGCAGCACTATCAGCCGCGATTCTCCGGCGATGCATTGCCGGATTCCACAGTCGCAATTTCAGTCGCGCTGGCAGACAAGATGGAAACGCTGGCTGGCTTGTTTTCCATTGGTCAGATTCCCACCGGTGACAAAGACCCATTCGCGTTGCGCCGGCATGCACTGGGCGTGCTTCGCATGTTGATTGAGCGCAATCTGCCTTTGTCGGTGAGCGAGCTGGTTGCGTCAGCGTTGTCGTCATTCCCCAATGCTTTACCTGACGCAGCAGCGCAACTGACCAATTACATTTTCGATCGGCTTTCGGGGTATCTGCGTGACTTGGGCTACACGGCATTGGAGGTCGATGCTGCCGTGTCGGCGCGTCCGCCCTGGGGCGAATTCCCGGCGCGTTTGTCCGCGATCCGCCAATTCACGCAGCTGCCGGAAGCGGCGAGCCTGGCCGCAGCCAATAAGCGCATCGGCAACATCCTCAAGAAATCCGAGCAAGGCGGTGACGCAGTCAAGGTCGATACCGGGCTGTTGCAGGAAGCCGCCGAGCGCGGCCTGTTCGATGTCATCGCTGCCGCAAGGCCGGTATTCGACCAGCACTTCGCCGCTCATGACTACACGGCCGCGCTCAAATCGCTTGCTTCGCTGAAAACGCCGGTCGACGCGTTTTTTGACGGTGTAATGGTCAACGCCGAAGACGCAAAGCTGCGCGCCAATCGCCTTGCCTTGCTCGCCGATCTGCACGCTCTGATGAATAGAGTGGCTGATCTGTCGAAACTGGCGACATGACCGGCAAGATCAATCCGCTGCTGCTGGAAGTTCCCAACGCAATATCCGGTGAGCGTTTGACGTTGCGGCCCTATGTTGAAGGCGATGCGGATGCACTGTGGGCGGCAGTCGATTCTTCGCGCGCACATCTGGCACCATGGATGCCGTGGGTGAACGACTGGAAGGAGCCGTCGTATGCGCGCGAGGTCATTCGCCGCAACACCGCCAAATGGATTCTTCGCGAGGATTTGACGGTCGGCGCATTTGAGCGCGACACCGGCAGGCTGATTGGCGGCAGCGGGCTGCATCGCTTCGACTGGAGCATCCCGGCTATGGAAATTGGCTACTGGCTGCGGCCCGATGTAGTGGGGCGGGGTTACGCGACTGAACTGGTCGGCCTGCTGACACGGCTTGCCTTTGGCAGTCTGCAGGCGGAACGTTTGGAGATTCGCTGCGATGCGTCCAATGTGCGCAGTGCGGCGGTGCCGCGCCGGGCAGGCTTTCAGCATGAGGCGACGCTACGGGCAGCTCGCCGCAACCGCGCCGGCGAGCTCGGCAACACTGAAGTCTTCGCCATGACGCGCGACGACTATCTTCGGCTGAAAGTCTGAGCCGCATCACGTAGAATATTTTTATGAACACGCCTCTCAAACTGGTGATTCTTGATCGCGACGGCGTTATCAACGTCGACAGCGATCATTTCATCAAGTCGCCCGCCGAATGGAAGCCGATTCCCGGTTCGATCGAGGCGATCGCGCGGCTGAACCAGAATGGCTATCGCGTGGTAGTGGCAACCAATCAATCCGGCATCGGCCGCGGCTTGTTTGATATGGCCACACTGAATGCCATCAACGACAAGATGATGGAGCTGGTTTTTCGCAATGGCGGGCGCATCGATGCGATTTTTTTCTGTCCCTGCACGGCCGAGCAGAAGTGCCATTGCCGCAAGCCCGATACCGGCATGTTCGAGGATATTGCCGCGCGCTATCAGGTTGGCCTGACCGGGGTGCCGGCCATTGGTGATTCGCTGCGCGATCTGGAGGCCGGCGAGAAAGTCGGCTGCGCGCCGATTCTGGTGCTGACCGGCAAAGGCAAGAAGACGCGCGACAAGGGTGGCCTGCCCAAAGCAACCCGCGTGTTCGCCGATCTCGCAGCAGCAGTCGATGCGCTGGTGGCGGAACCGGCGCGCTCGCTCGCCTGACAAGCATGATTTTTATCCGCTCGGTCCTGTTCTTCGTTCTCGGCGTCGTCAACACGATCTTTTTCGGCTGCTTCGTGCTGCCGCTGTCGTTCATCAAGTTCGAATGGGGCTACGACACCGCACGCGGGTGGGGCGTGGTCACGCTGTGGCTGGCCAAGCACGTATGCGGCATCGATTACGTCGTCAATGGCCGCGAGAACATCCCCGACCATCCCTGTGTGTCGATGGCCAAGCACCAGTCGGCGTGGGAGACGGTTTTCATCCTTATCAACTTGCCGCGCGCCGTCTGGATTATCAAGAAGGAACTGGTGTGGCTGCCGATTATCGGTTGGGTGCTGTACGCCCTGAAGTCGATCGCGATTGACCGCAAGAGCGGCAAACGCGCGGTGGACCAGATTGAAGAGCAGGGTCGCAACCGGATTGCGCAGGGCCTGTGGATTTCGATTTTTCCCGAAGGTACGCGGGTTGCACCGGGGAAGCGCGGACGCTACGGCATTGGTGGTGCGCTGCTGGCGGCGCGCACCGGCACGCCGGTCCTGCCGCTGGCCCACAATGCAGGCGAATGCTGGCGGCGCAATGCTTTTCTCAAATATCCCGGCAAGGTCACCGTCAGTATCGGTCCGGTGATCCAGACCGCAGGGCGCGAACCTGGCGACGTGATTGCCGACGTCGAAAACTGGATCGAAGGCGAGATGGCGAAGTTGCCGCCGGCCAATTCGTGGCGCGCCTCCGGTCAGGTGAACCAGTAGCCGCGACATGTTCTTCAAACTCAAGCGCACACCGCTGAACGAACCGGAAGAAACCGAGCGCAGCATTGCGCTCGATGGCCGCCGCGTCGATTACAAGCTGGTGCGGCGCCGCGGCCGCCGTGGAGTTGGTTTGAAGATCGATGGCACCGGCATGACGGTGGCTGCGTCGCTGACGACGCCGATCGGCAGCATCGAGGACCTGATCGGCAAGAATGCCAACTGGGTGCTGAAAAAACTCGGCGAGTGGTCACATCGCCGCATCGAGCCGCAGCGCTGGGAAACCGGCGCCACCATTTCCTTCATGGGCGAGACGCTGACACTGATGATCGATGCCGGTGTCAGCCGCGCACACGTCGAGCAATCGCTCGGACATCTGTTTGTGCGTGTACGCGAAGGTGACGCGGCCAGCGTCGAAAAAACCGTGGTGGCATGGTTCAAGCGTCAGGCGCTGCCGCATCTTGCACAGCGCGCGTTTTTCTTCGCCAAGCTGCACGGCCTGACTCCGCCGCGCGTTTATCTTTCCAGCGCAAACAGCCGCTGGGGCAGCTGCAATTCGCGCCGCGAAGTACGATTCTCCTGGCGCTTGATCAAGGCGCGCCCGGCGTTGATTGATTACGTGGTCTGCCACGAACTGGCGCATCTGCGCCATATGGATCACTCACCCGCGTTCTGGCAGGAAGTGGAGCGCATGTGTCCGGACTATCGTGCGTTGAAGGCAGAGTTGGACGTGAACGATCACCGGTTCCGGGCGTTCTAGAGATAAAGATGGAATCGCAGCAGGATAGGCCGGCAAAGTTGGAAACCGCTGCCGAGTTTGGACAGCGACAAATTCGGGAAACAAGGAAAACGCGTTTCTGGTTCGGCTTGATTGCGGGTTTGATTGTAGGTCTGCTCTTTCTTGCCCGGATTGGACGGTCGCAACCCGTTGGCATCTTGGCAGTGGTTGCTGCAGTTTCAATCGCCATTGGTGTGGCGCTGTTTTTCTCTCGACGTGGAGATGAAGAGTCGTTTGGCCTGGTTTCATTTCTCCTCGGCGGTCATAGTGCATTTTGGCAACCTTTGCCAAGATGGGTAGATACGGTACTCTTCGCGGCGCTA
>JAEUNB010000110.1 GCA_016790625.1 Betaproteobacteria bacterium
ACCGGTTCGTCTGCCAGCCGGAATTGTGGTGTCGTCGGCGTTTCCTCCAGCGGAAACGCTTCTATCGCAACATTGCCATTCGTTGACAGCAGCAGCCGCACACGCCAAATGCCCTCAGCATGTTCGCTCGCGATTGAGGCCAGCATCGCGCGGATCTTCGTACGATCAAACGCAAACCGGAAGTGACGGGCGGAATTTTCCAGCCGCGCCAGATGCCGCTCCAGCAGGGCAAAACTGCCCTCCTCCAAGCGAATGGTTTCCAGCAACTGGAATGGCTTCGATGCGCGGCGCGCGAAGCGGCTTTTGTAGATCACTTCAGCCCATTCGCCCTCGGCGGTCGAATCCCAGGTAATGCCGCCACCGACGCCACAAGTGGCTCGGCCTTGCGAGACCCACACGCTGCGGATGCCGACATTGAAGCAGGCGCGCACCTGGCCGTTCACCGCGGGCGCAACGTAGCCGATGGCACCGCAGTAGGCACCACGCGGTGCCATCTCCAGGTCGCGAATCGCCCGCATCGCCTCCACTTTCGGCGCACCTGTCACGGAGCCGCAGGGGAACAGCGCGCGGAATACATCGGCCAGCCCCAATCCATCGCGCAGACGCGCATTGATGGTTGACGTCATCTGCCACACGCTGGGCAGCGGCTGCAGCGCAAACAACGATGCCACCTCCACGGTATTCGGTTGCGCAATGCGCGAAAGATCGTTGCGCAGCAGGTCGACAATCATCAGGTTCTCGGCCCGCTCCTTGTCCGAATGCGTGAGCTCCCAGGCGATGCGCTCATCGGCCCCCGGCGTATCGCCGCGCGGGGCGGTGCCTTTCATCGGCTGGGTGGTGACTTTGCCATCCTGCAATGTGAAAAAAAGTTCCGGCGACACCGACAGCAACTGCGCATCGCCAGTATCGATGAATGCGTGATAGCCATTGGGCTGCGCGGCTTGCAGTGCCGCGTGAAAGGCGCGCGCATCGCCGCTGAAATCGGCGGCAAGACGTGTCGTGAGGTTGACCTGATAGAACCGCCCTTCGCGAATATCGGCGCGGATCGATTCCACTTTGTCGAAGAACGCGGCGTGGCCGGTATCGGATTGCCATTCGCCGACTTCAAAAGACGAAGCCATGTTTGACGGGGTTGCCACCGCGACAGGTGCATCGAACTCTGCAAACCAGGCCAAAGGTCCGCCTGCACCGCGTGCATCCGGCGCCTGCGTTTCCAGAGCCGCATCGAACGCCGGCGCCGCTTCATGCGCGACAAAACCCACGCACCAGCGCCCGGCGAGACTGGCGCGCGACACGGCTTGCAACACTACCTCCACTTCAGCAATCTCATGCGCAATGTGCACCGCTCGCGGACGCGCGAACGCGTGGCGTAAACGTTCGGATGGCGTCAGCGTAGCCAGCAGCGGAAAGTCAATTTCACAACGAATCGCGTTCATGACACGGTGAGTTTGGCACACAACCGCTACGCAAAAAATTGACCGCGGTGAAGGGAAGCGCGCAACCGGCGAGAGACTTAAGACGGTCCACGTCCTCGGCTGAGAAGGAGGGCAGCAATCCGTCATTCCCGCGAATGGCCACAAGGGCCACTAGGGCGGGAATCGAAGGTACGCAATTGAATTGGATTCCCGCCTCGACCGAAGGAAGTCCCTTTAGGGACGAGGGAATGACGGAGTTTTCATATCCATGACTTCTCGGACATTTCAGTACGCAATCAAAAAACGGGAACTAAAGCGTGCCAGATTGAAACTCAAGGACTGGCGCGGCCTATAGGCCATATTCGGCCGGAACGCCGCGCCAGCGCTTGAGTTTCAACCTATTATTCTGGGATCATCTGCCCCGAACGGCAGGCGATCAGACTTCCAGCCGATGCACGCACTCGAAGCGTTCGCGGGTGCGGGCATAAAGCGGATCGCACAATTCCGGCAAGGCCGGCCCAATCCATTCCGGCACACGATAGTACGGCGGCAAGTGTGCGAGTACGCTTGCCGCGCCGCCCTTTACATCGCGCGCGCCAAACACCACACGACCAACCTGATGCAGCACCAGCGCACCGGTGCACATCAGGCAAGGTTCCAAGGTGGAATAGCAAGTCATCTCCGCGCGCCGCGACCACAGGCCTTCATCGATCAGCGCCAGGGCTGAAGTTTCCGCATGACGGCCGGGATGGAAATGCGGGACAAAGGTGCGATTGCCGGATTCGGCAATCACTTTGTCATCCAGCACGATCACCGCGCCGATGGGCAGATTACCTTCGCGTTCGGCGGCAAGCGCCAATTCAACGGCGCGATGGATGAAAAATGTATCTGCGCTCAATGTGGCGTTGATATCTGAGTTGGTTTTGTTTCGAGCTTCGCTTGAACACGACTTGCCAACACTCCGATCAGAACACCACCACCGATGGCGACCACAAAAAATTGCCGGCCCAGAACATCAGGAACGGTGTGCCAGGCAGCCATGCCCCAAGGAAGCAAATATATGGCCTTGATCGGCGCTCCGGCGACAGCGGACAATGCTGCGCTGAAAGCCGCACTAACGGCGGGCTGTGCAATCAATAAAACGAACAGAAAGTCCACCCACCGCTTGTCGGCAATCGCGCGCAAGCTCGTCAATAGTACCCACCATCCCGCCACCATGCTTGCAACCAACAGCGACTTTAACGTCACTTCCTGCGAGGATTCAGCGTAAACAAGCACAAATACTGCACCGAGTAGCGCAAAGCCAACCACTGAAACGAGCGTGAATGCCGGCGACAAAATGGTTTTTATTAACTTGATCATTCTTCTCATTCCTCTATTTGCTTCAGTTTCAGCGCGAGTCGTCGTTGCCTAGGTGAATGTTACTCCTTGTATGACCGCGCCTGCTCAAGCCGCGTCACGTTGAAGCGAGATCTGCGGTCAGCGTAGGACCGCGGACGACACCACGGCGCGCCAATTGCCGATGCATCAGTCGGGACGTGATCGTGAAAATGATCCTCATGTTTAGTGCGCCGCTGGCGCTCGCAACATCACAAATTCCTGACCCTCGTTTCGTTGTTCAAGGAGCCTTCCATGAATCGCAATCCTAATAACCCCGACTTTGCCGTGGTGCAACCAATGGCGGGATTCGCCGTTGTTGCCGCCCTATCCATCTTGATGCTCGCCGGCTGCGCATCAACCGGTGAACCACCGCGTGAACAAATGGCTGTTGCCCGTGCAGCAGTGGAGCGCGCCTCAGGCCCGGCCGCCGCAGATGCTCCAGTGGAAGTGTCTCAAGCTCGCGAAAAGCTTGACCGCGCGAATACAGCCTTGGCCCGCGAAGAGTTCAACACAGCCCGCCGTTTGGCCGAGCAAGCCGAGGTCGATGCCAACCTCGCCGAAGCGAAATCGCACTCGGTGCGTGCCGACCGCGCACTGCGCGAAGTGCGCGATGGCATACGCCAGCTGCGTGAAGAACTAGCCCGCCGCTAGGCAGGCACAGTGCCTCAACTATCAGACTCCACAAAGGAATCAATCATGAACACCAAACCCCTGTTGTCGATTTTGACGATTGCACTGATCGCCGCCGGTTGCTCAAGTGTTTCCACGCCGCCGCAGTCGCTGATCGACGCGCGTGACACCGTCAACTCCGCCGCCGCCAATCCGAACGTGCTCGCGAATGCGCCGCTGGAGTTGAGAAAAGCCAATGACGCGTTGGTTCGGGCGGATCAGGCCTTGGCCAAAGGTGAGAACGTTGAGGTTGATCACAATGCCTACATCGCCACCCAGCGCGCACGCACAGCTGTCGCCGCCGGCAATGCTAAATCCGATGAAGACCTGATCAAAACAGCGGAAGCCGAGCGCGAACGCGCGCGAGCCGACGCGCGTGAGCTGGAAGCGCAACGTGCGCGTGCGTCCGCAGCCAGCGCCCGCGCAGATGCACGCGATGCGCGCACCGAAGCAGCCATACAGCGCGCGCAGGCAGATGTCTCTGCACAGCAAGCCATGAACGCGCAACAGCAAGCGACCCAGGCTCAACGCGACGCCGCGATGGCCGCCGAACAAGCCGCCAATGCGCAGGCACAAGCTGCCGCCTCCAACGCTCAAGCCGCAACGCTCGCCCAGCAACTCGCCGCAATTGAGGCACTGCAAACCAATCGCGGTTTGGTCATCACTCTTGGCGACGTGCTGTTTGAGTTTAATCGCGCTGAAGTCAAGCCCACCGCGCAAGCGCGTTTGGGACAACTGGCCGACTTCCTGAAGCGATACCCGGATCGCCGTGTATCGATCGAAGGTCACACCGACAATGTCGGCGGCGCCACTTACAACCTGGAGCTATCGCAGCGCCGTGCCGAAGCAATCAAGATGCAGCTAGTCGCACTGGGCATTGCAGCGGACCGCATGACCACGGTTGGCTATGGGAAGGATTTTCCGGTGGCGGCGAATGATACGGATACCAATCGGGCGATTAATCGGCGGGTGGAGGTGGTGATTTTGGAAGGGGGAAAAGTAGTGGGTGCCAAGCGCTAGGTGCTGAGACCAACTGCGGAAGAGTTACGGTTTGCGCAAGACTCCACCTCGGCCATACGGCACAAGCTAAACCGACCCTTTTTCCCGTTGGTGCCTTAGTCCCGTTAGCGATTACAAGCAACCGCCTGAGAAGATGACGAAGAATTGCTGAGCACAAAGTAACGATCCAATAGCACCTCAACCTCTCGTGGTTCTGCACGTCGGGCGCGCAACGCCAGAAGCTCGCGTCCAAAGGCAACGGGGTTTAGATTTCTTCCGAGTACGGCGTTGATTTCGTCAACGTCGCGATCGTGCCGCTTGTGGTCAGCAAATTTCTGTTCCAGATAGTTCAGAAACTTCACCACCTTGCCATCGGCATCGCGCTCAACATGACTGTATGAAAACGAATCCTGTACTATGTGCAAAATCTGCCCAAGAGCGATGCCTTTGGCTGAAGCATCGTTTCGATAGTCCATCAGGTCATACACTCGTCTCGCACCGGGATAAAACAGGTGCTTTATTTCCGCCGGCGCCACTTTGACAAAGTCATTGTCGAGTTTGCTATTTCCGAGAGACACATCATATGCGAAGCGCGCCCAGCCCTTGATTAGGCAGATTGTTTGCTCCGCCGATTGATCAGCCGGCGTCATGGCATGAAGAAATTGCATATCCCCATAGTGTC
>JAEUNB010000160.1 GCA_016790625.1 Betaproteobacteria bacterium
ATCGCGTCCTGACCCACGACTCTGCCGAGGACGCCATCAAGGGCATCCAGAATGAATTGCCCGATCTGGCGCTGCTCGACTGGATGCTGCCCGGCATGAGTGGGGTCGACCTGGCACGCCGGCTGCGTGGCGATTCGCGTACCAAGTCGCTGCCGATCATCCTGCTCACTGCCAAGGGTGAGGAAGAAGACAAGCTGCGCGGACTGGAGTCCGGCGCCGATGACTACATTACCAAGCCGTTTTCGCTGAAGGAGCTGGAGGCGCGCATCAAGGCCGTTCTGCGCCGCCGCGCGCCGGAGCTGACCCAGGACGTGATCGAGTACCACGGCCTCAAACTCGACCCCGCCTCGCACAAGGTCACCGGCAACGGTAAGACGCTTTCCATGGGCCCGACCGAATTCCGCCTGCTGCATTTCTTCATGACTCACCTCGAACGCGTCTACACCCGCACGCAACTGCTGGACTTTGTCTGGGGCGATCATGTGTTCATCGAGGAACGCACGGTCGACGTGCATATCCGCCGCCTGCGTTCCGCGCTGGCGCCCTCGCAGCATGACGACTTCATCCACACCGTGCGTGGCAGCGGATACCGCTTCGCCAAAGACTAAGCTCCGGTGTTATCGCTGCGCGCGGTAACATAGACGCATCATGTCCCCGGTGCTGAAATCGTTCCTGATCATCGCGCTGCGCGTTGCGGCGATTGCGTTGCTCATCGGCCTACCCGCAGGATGGATTGGCGGCGAGGTGGTGGGCTTTGCCTTCGGTGCCACCGTGCTGATGCTGGCATTTGCCTACTACGCCTGGAAGTTGGCCCAGCTGCACCACTGGCTGGAAGATCCGCAGGCCGCCACCCTGCCTGATGCCGACGGCATGTGGGGCGATGTATTGGGAAAACTTTATCGCCTGATCAAGCAGGAGCGCATCAGCCAGAAATCGCTGTCGGACGCGCTGGCGCGATTCCAGCAAGCCGCGTCCGCCTTGCCGGACGGCGCGCTGATGCTGGACAACCAGCACAACATTGTCTGGCTGAATCCGACCGCCGAATCGCACTGGGGAATTTCGCTGGCCAACGATCGCGGCCAAACGGTGACCTACTTTATCCGTTATCCGGAATTCATCGACTACCTCAACGCGCGCCACTACGGCGAGCCGCTGGCGCTGAAAATCCAGCGCAAGGATATTGGCGGCGCGCTCAAGGATATTTCGCTCGCAGTACAGCTGGTGCCGTTCGGCGAAGATCAGATGCTGCTGCTATCGCGCGACGTGAGCGAGCGCGAGCGACTGGAGACCATGCGGCGCGATTTCGTTGCCAACGTTTCGCACGAGCTGCGTACGCCAATTACGGTAATGGCGGGCTTTCTCGAAACCATTACCACCACCGGCAGCAGCCACCCCGAACTGCTGGAAAAATCGCTGGGCCATATGACGGCGCAAGCGGTTCGCATGCAACGCCTGGTGGAGGACCTGCTCACACTGTCGCGGCTGGAGGACGCTTCGCAGCGGCCGGTCGCGGCACCGGTCAATGTGCCAGAACTGTTGCGCTCGCTGCTGCTCGACGCGGAACAACTATCGTCCGGCCGCCATCGCATCACCAACGATCTAGCCGACGGCTGGCTGCTGGGCAATCGCGACGAACTGGCCAGCGCTTTCGGCAACCTGATCAGCAACGCGGTGCGCTACACGCCGGAGGGCAGCGAAATTCATGTGCAGTGGGGATTCGAGGAAGGCGTCCCGGTGCTGCGCGTGCGCGACAACGGCGAAGGCATCGCTGCCGAGCATATTCCGCGGCTCACCGAACGTTTTTATCGTGTTGATCGCGGCCGCTCGCGCGCTTCGGGTGGCACCGGACTGGGGCTTGCCATCGTCAAGCACGTGCTGATCCGTCACGGTGCACGAATGGAAATCCAGAGTTCGCAGGATCCACAGACTCACGGCACGCAGTTTTCGCTGCTGTTCCCGGCTGAAGCCGCCTGCGCACCGCAGCCGCGACCGCAGGCCGTTGCCGCCTAGATTCGCCGCCGCCGACACTCCGTCGGCGGTTCGCGACCATCGGCTAGAATGAGGACGTCGCCACTCTGTTTATCCGGAAACATGATCGGTATCCTCATCATCGCCCACGGCACTCTGGGCGAGAGCCTGATTCACTGCGCGAGTCACGTCATGGGCAAGCGCCCGCTGTATCTTCGCCAACTCGGCATCACGATTCACGACGACCCCGATGCCATCCAGCCGCAGGCGCGTGATCTGGTGCGCTTTCTCGATCAGGGCGATGGCGTGCTGGTGATGACCGACATTTTTGGCGCCACTCCCTCGAATATCGCCTGCCGATTGCTGGAGCCCGGACGCATTGAAGGCGTTGCAGGCGTCAATCTGCCGATGCTGATCAAGGCGCTGACCTATCGCGAGAAATCCATTGAGGTGCTAATTGAAAAGGCGCTGTCCGGCGCTACCGAAGGCGTGATCCGCATGCCGCAGGGGGCTGCATGCTGAAACAGGAAATCGAGATCATCAACAAGCTGGGCCTGCACGCGCGCGCCTCAGCCAAACTGACGCAAACCGCTGGCCGCTTCGCCGCCGACGTATTCATTGCCAAAGCGGGACGCCGCGTAAACGCCAAGTCGATCATGGGCGTGATGATGCTGGCCGCCGGCAAAGGGACAAAGATCGAGTTGGAAACCAGCGGCGCGGACGAGGCCGAGGCGATGGCCGCCGTCGTGGCGCTGATCGACGACAAATTCGGCGAAGGCGAATAACCATGGCTCAATGGTCAAACTCAAGAACTGGTGCGGCTTCCAGGCCATTTTTGGCCAGAAATGCCCGTCAATGCTGGGGTTTGTCCGCCCCTTGGGTTGACGCAAGAGCGCCGATATGAGCTTCACACTGCACGGCCTCGGTGTCTCCGGTGGTATCGCCATCGGCCATGTGCACCTGGTCACCAGCGCATCTCTGGAAGTCGATCACTATCAAATTCCGGACGAGTTTGTCGCCAAGGAGGTGAAGCGCTTCGACAAGGCGGTCAAGCAGGTATTGGCCGAACTCGACGCGCTGGAGCACGAGGTGAAAACCACACATCGCGGCGAGGCTTCCGGCGAAATGGCTGCCTTCGTCACCGTGCACCGCATGATCCTCGATGATCCGTCGCTATCGGATACGCCACGCGACATTATTCGCCGCGAATCGTGCAACGCCGAGTGGGCGCTGAAGCTGCAGCTGGATGAACTGCTGGCGCAATTCGCCGACGTGCAGGACGAGTATTTGCGTGAACGCAAAACCGATGTGCGACAAGTGGCGGAGCGACTGGTTGCCGCCCTCACCGGCCAGGGCGGCGCGGTGCCGGAGAAACTGCGCGAGCGCGCTGAGGACACGATTCTGGTTGCGCGCGATCTGTCCCCCGCCGATGTGATCCTGTTCAAGGACCATCAGGTCGCTGCGTTTATTACCGACCTTGGCGGTTCGACCTCGCACACCGCCATTCTTTCGCGCAGTCTCGGCATCCCGGCGATTGTCGCGCTGCACACCGCGCGCGACCTGGTGCGCGAAGACGAACTGATCGTCGTCGATGGCACGCAGGGCGTGGTGATCGTCGATCCGGACGAAACGGTGCTGGCCGAATACCGGCTGAAGCAGAACCAGTGGAAACTGGAGCGGCAGAAGCTTTCGCGCATCAAGACGGCAGCGGCGGAAACGCTGGACAGCGTGCATGTCGAACTGCACGCGAATATTGAATTGCCGTCCGATCTCGATGCCGTGAAACAATCCGGCGCCACCGGCGTGGGCCTGTTCCGCAGCGAATTCCTGTTCATGAATCGCAAGGACCTGCCCAGCGAAGACGAGCAGTTCGAAGCCTATCGCGCAGTCGCCGAGGGATTGAAGGGCAAGCCGGTGGTGATCCGTACGCTCGACATCGGCGCCGACAAGGCGCTGGAAGGCCCGGATCAGGTATCGGCGCATTCCGCGCTTGGGCTGCGCGCGATCCGCTATTGTCTGGCCGAGCCGCCGTTGTTCAACACGCAGTTGCGCGCCATCCTGCGCGCATCGAAGTACGGCGACGTGCGCATCCTGATCCCGATGCTGGCGTCGGCAAACGAAATCAAGCAGACGCTGGCCGCGATTGCGCGCGCGAAAGAACAACTGAAAGATGAAGGCCGCAAATTCAACGACCAGATCCAGGTCGGCGGCATGATCGAGATTCCGGCAGCGGCGATTGCATTGCCGATGTTCCTGCGCCAGCTCGATTTCCTGTCGATCGGCACCAACGATTTGATCCAGTACACGCTGGCGATCGATCGCACCGACGACAATGTCGCGCATCTGTACGATCCGCTGCACCCGGCGGTGCTGCATCTGGTGTCGAGCGTGATTCGCCAGGCCAATGCCGCCAAGGTGCCGGTGGCGGTATGCGGTGAAATGGCCGGCGATGTAAATCTCACCCGCTTGCTGCTGGGCTTCGGTCTGCGCGATTTTTCCATGCATCCGGCCAATGTGCTGACCGTGAAACAGCGGGTGCTGATGTCGAGCCTGGCCGATATTGAGCCTGCGGTGATCAAGATTCTCAAAGCCGATGACCCGGACAAGCTGCGCACGATGGTGGAGAAGCTGAACGCCTGATGACAAATCCGGGCAGGCCAACGGCCAGTGTAAGATTGTTCATAATCGCTACAACGGTTTACGGCTAAGCTGGAACATTGCGGAGGACCTCATGTTGAACGAAATCAAGGATGTGACCCAGTACGAGCGCGGCAAGCATCGGCGCTGGTTTCACGATGATTTTTTCGACCTCTACACATGGGAAACCTACGACGGCCAGCTGATCGGTTTTCAGCTTTGCTATGCCAAACTGGGTAACGAGCGAGCGCTGCGCTGGTCACCGGAAGCCGGCTACAACCACGAAGGCGTGGATGCGCCGGAAGATAAACCGGGGCGCGCCATGAGCGCGCTCATGGTTGCCGATGGCGCGTTCGATCCCAACGGTATCGGGGCGCGCTTCGAGAATGCGTCGATCGACCTGCCGGAGCGAGTCAAAACGTTCGTGCTGGAAAAAATCCGGGCCTATCCGCAACCGATCTGAACCACGAACGTTTCTGCCTAACGAGGGTCACAGGACACGCCAACGCGGCAACCTGCGCTGATGTTGGGCTGCTTTCTAACTCCCGGACCCGCAATATGACCCGTTATTTGTTGATCATGCTGACTGCCGTTTCGCTGGGGGGATGCGGGGCGCTGCCGTTCGTTTCCGGCGAAGTGAAGATGTCCGCCGACGAGCTTACCCAAAGAATGGCGAAACGTTTCCCGGTGGAGAAAAGCGTGGCCGGCCTGCTCGATGTGACACTGGCCAATCCGCGCGTAGCTTTGTCGGAGGCCGACAATCGCATCACCACCGACTTCATGATCGACCTGAAACTCGCGCTCACCAACAAAAAGCTGACGGGCACAGTGAGAATTTCCGGCCGGCCGGACTATGTGCCGGAAACGCGCTCGCTGTTCCTGCGCGATGCCAAGGTCGACCGGATCCGCGTCGACAATATGAGCGATTCGCTGTCGACGGCGGTGGCCAAGGCCACATCGACCATTGCCCGCGATATGCTCGAAGACAAGCCCTTGCACGTGTTCAAGCCGGAAGAGTTCAGCAAGTACGGCGTCGGCTACACCCCTGATCGAATCATCGTTCGCGGCGATATGCTGGTACTGAAGCTTCGCTAGGCTGGTATTAAAACTGCGATGACGTGCACCCTATAATCGGCCAGCGCATCCACAACTACATCGGACCACTTTGGATATAACCCTGCTGATCAAGGCCGCGATACTCGGTATCATCGAGGGCCTCACCGAATTCCTGCCGGTTTCCTCTACCGGTCATTTGATACTCGCAGGCTCCCTGCTTGATTTCAACGACGCCAAGGCGCAGGTGTTCGATATCTTTATCCAGACCGGCGCCATCCTCGCCGTGTGCTGGGAATATCGCGCGCGCTTGATCTCCACCTTCTCCGGCATCACCCACGATCCGCGCGCACAACGCTTTGTCAAGAATCTCGCCATCGCGTTCATGCCATTGGCAGTCCTGGGCCTGCTATTCAACAAGCCCATCAAGGCTGTGTTGTTCCATCCGGTGCCGGTGGCAATCGCGTTTATCGTCGGCGGTATCATCATCATGTTTGCCGAACGCTGGTATCAGAGGCGGTTGAAGTCGCAGATGATCGACCTTCGCGATCAACCGCCAGGCGTGGTCGCACCCGCACTGATTTCCTCGGTTGACGACATGACGTGGAAGGACGCGCTGAAGCTGGGTTTTGCACAATGCGCTGCGCTGATTCCCGGCACCTCGCGCTCGGGCGCGACCATTATCGGCGGGCTGTTCTTCGGCTTGTCGCGAAAGTGCGCGACCGAGTTCTCGTTTTTCCTAGCCATTCCCACTTTGCTGGCAGCGACGGTTTACTCGGTGTGGAAGGATCGTGCGCTATTGTCGTCGGCAGATGTCCCGATGTTCAGCGTCGGCTTTATCACCGCCTTCATTTCGGCGTTCCTTTGCGTTCGCTGGCTACTGCGTTACGTGAGCAGTCATGACTTCACGCCATTCGCCTGGTATCGCATCGTGTTTGGCGTCATCGTGCTGCTGACGGCGTACACCGGCACCGTGAATTGGCACCTGCATTGATTTGATACGCGCCCGATTTTCATCAGGACACCCATCCAAATTCTAGTATTGGCGCGGCTTTCCAAGGTATTGCTCCGGAAAGCCGCATGGATACTGGCTTTCCGGCCGGTATGCCTTTGAAATCATATTAGTCGCGCCGGTGCGCGGCGATCAACCGGCGAGAACGTGGGCGGTGTACTGGCGAATCAACACCAGCAACTGCTCTTCCTGATAGGGCTTGCCCATGTACTCGTTCACGCCCAGCTCGATCGCGTGATTGCGATGTTTGTCTGCCGTGCGCGAGGTGATCATGATGATCGGGATGCCCTTGGTCTTGGGATCGAGCCGGACGTTGCGCGCAAACTCAAAGCCGTCCATGCGCGGCATTTCGATATCGAGCAGGATGATATCGGGCTCAATGTCCTGCAACTGTTGCAAGCCATCCACGCCATCCTTGGCGGTGGCGACTTCAAAGCCTTCGCGCGTCAGCATGCGGCTGGTGATTTTGCGCACGGTGAGCGAATCGTCCACCACCATCACCAGCGGTACGGTACGTTTGAGTGTTGCTGCCGCTGCCGGCTCATCAATGTCTGTTGCCGACGCAGCAATTGTCTCGGACAGCGATTGTGTCTTCAGCTGCTCAGCCACAGGCTCGGCCGCTTCCACGCCCGTATCGAGCAGCGCGCTCGGAGCCGCACTTTCAGCCGCTTCCGTTACGCTGGTCGCGTCGCCGGCATGGGTCTGGATGCTGACCGTGGCGGTCTCGTGAAACACCAATTGCACCGGATTCATGATCAGCACAATCTGCCCAGTACCCAGCATGGTCGCGCCGGCTACACCGACCAGACGAGCCAGTTGCGGGCCAATGGTTTTCACCACGATTTCACGGTTGCCGATGATGGAATCGACCTGCACCGCCGCGCGCTGCTGGCCGCTCTTGGCCAGAATCACGTTGGCCTTGCGTACGGCAGACAGCGTGGGCTTGCCGCCGAGTAGCGCTTCCATCGAACGCAGCGGATATTTGTTGCCCTTCCACTCGATTTCCGACAACTCGAGGAAT
>JAEUNB010000163.1 GCA_016790625.1 Betaproteobacteria bacterium
TCGTGGTCAGGGTTTGTTTGCCGCCATCATCCTTGGTGATTTCCACTTCCCAAGGCGAAATAATCTTTGCCGTGCCTTTGACGCAATCCACGCCCAGCCCGGTATAGCGCTCGACCGAATCGTGCGGCTCGACTTCGCTCACCACGCGCTGCACTCGCTCCATCACCTCGGCAAAATCCCATTGCGCGGTGGCTGAGGCAATGCCGAACTCTTTCGAGCGCTGCATGTGATTGAGCAACTTGGCGGAACGGATCAGCGCCTTCGACGGCACGCAGCCGGTGTTAAGACAATCACCACCCATCTGGTGGCGTTCGACCAGCGTCACCTTGGCTTTCACTGCCGCAGAAATGTAGGCCGTCACCAGACCAGCCGATCCGCCGCCGATCACCACCACATTGCGGTCGTAGTGCGATGGCTTTTTATCGGCCCATTTTGCGTAGATCTTGCGTGCCTTGATGCCGTCGATGATTTTCTTGGCGATGATCGGCAGGATGCCCAGCGCCACGAACGCTACAAACAGGCCCGGCGAGAGAATGCCCTTCGCATCGGTGATCTTGGCAAGCTGAGTGCCGGCATTCACATAGACAACGGTACCCAGCAGCATGCCCAGTTGCGATACCCAGTAGAACGTCCAGACCTTCATCTTGGTGAGGCCCATCACCAGATTGATGAGGAAGAACGGGAACGCCGGCACCAGCCGCAGCGTGAAGAGATAAAAGCCGCCTTCTTTTTCGACGCCGGCATTGATGGCAGCGAGCTTGTCGCCGAACTTGGCCTGGATCGAATCGCGCAACACGAAACGCGACACCAGGAAGGCCAGCGTGGCGCCGATGCTGGAGGCGAAGGAAACGATGATGGTGCCGCCAATCAGGCCAAAGATTGCACCGGCCAGCAGCGTGAGCAGCGTGGCCCCTGGAAACGAGAGTGCAATGGCGGCGATGTAAAACGCCACGAAGGCGGCGATGGTCTGCACCGGGTTGGCCTGGTAATAAGCCTCCAGCGCCGCCTGCTGCGATTTGAAGAATTCGAGTTTGAGGTATTGGCCCAGATCGAAATAAAACCCGGCAGCGACCAGTGCCGCAATGACCACAACGAGAATGATTTTGCTTTTTTTCATGATGCTTCCCTGAAGGTGAAACCGATACGGTGCTTATGAGTGTCTGGATGTATTTGGACGCGCAGGTCAGCGGCGGCGCGCCGGCTTGCCACCGGCGATATCGCCCAATGCGCGGCCCGATGCGCGCCCTGGCCCCCGCTTGGTCGGAACAACCGACTCTTTCATTTCACTGCCGCTGTTCAAAAATTCGGCGCGCAGGTCCACGGTCTGGCGTTTGCCGACATCATCGTAATTGTCCGCCAGCCACTGCGCGGCGGCGGCACGGCCACGATCGCGCAGGTTGAGCAGGAACGGCCAGTCGGTGATCAGCTTGGAGGCGGTGGAAAGGTCTTTCAGCGCTTCGTCGGCGCGCAGCGAGTGGATCAGCACATATTTCATCTGATCGCGGTATTCGGGCTTCAGCCAGCCTTCGTCCAGCAGCTTCTGCACGAAAGCCACCGCGCGCAGTTCCTTGATCAGCGAGGAATTGAACGAGAGCTCGTTCACGCGGTCCTCGATTTCGTGCTGCGAAGTCGGATTGCCCACCCGGCGGATCGGGTTGATATGCACGATCAGCACGTCACGCGCATCGGTGTTGTAGAACAGCGGGAACAACGCGGGATTGCCCATGTAGCCGCCGTCCCAATACGGCTCGCCATCGATGAACACCGACTGATACAGGAACGGCAGACAGGCCGAGGCCATCACCGCATCGGCCGTCACTTCGTGTGTGTTGAACACTTTCACGTTGCCGCTCTGCACGCCGGTAGCCGAGAGGAACAGTTTGGTCTTCTTGCAGGTGTTGAGGCGATCGAAATCGATCTGCTCTTCGAGAATATCCCGGAGCGGATTGAAGTTGTTCGGATTCAACTGATAGGGCGAGAAGGTATTGGTCAGCGTCTTGAAAAACTGGAACAGCAGTCCCTGGTCGTTGTTCCAGCCATTGTGCTGTTCCCAGGGCAGCGTCCTGATCGGCGAGTAGCGCTCGCCCGCCTCCGAGACGGCACGCCAGAAACGCTCCAGGGCGGCGCGGGCTTCATCCGCACCACCCATGTGCAATCCGTACGCCAGCACCACCGCGTTCATCGAGCCGGCGCTGGTGCCGGAAATGCCTTCGAATTTCAGCCGGCCATCTTCCAGCAGGTAGTCCAGCACGCCCCAGGCAAACGCGCCGTGCGCGCCGCCACCCTGCAGTGCAAGGTTGATGGTCTTGGTCGGCGGCTCGACGCTGGCGGCGCGCGCGCGCGTGACAGGTGTTTTTTTCGGCATGGCAGGCTTTCGGATCGGACAAGGTTGCAGGGCTACGGGATGCCCGATGCATGAATGCAATCAAGCAATTTAAGAACCAGTGCGAGCTTTAGTATCGTGGAGCAGGCGGAACTTACAGCCGCATCGACGCAAGTTATACCTAGCGGGTATAACCGGCAAGCCGCGATTGCGCATTCACACTGCTACGCGCAGACCGATGGCGCCCGCACCAGCCCCAGGGCATGCGGCGCCGCATAGGCCGGGCCTTCGCTGATGCGCTTGAAATAGGAAATGTGCGCGGGCGAGCCCACCGGCCAGTTGGCGAGGAAATTTTGTTCGAACCGCGCCGCATCGTAATGCACCGGAATGGCGTCGATATGCACGCCGCCGATCTCATCGCCGTACTGTGCGACGCCCTCCGGCGCGGGATGAATCGAGATGCGGGTAATCAGCCCATACTGGGTGTGGGAAAAATTCGGCATGCCGGCGGCGCCATTGTTGATGATGACGTGCCGTTCTCCATTGGCGGCGAAACGGCGAAAGGTGGGCAGGCAGGTGTGGCTGGAGGCAAAGCCGCGCAGGTTGGCGTCGCGGCAGATTTGCTGCAGCCAGGTGACGTTCTCGGCGTCATGCAGAAAGTCGTGGGCAAAACGCCAGCCCGACAGCGACTCGGCGTCGCCGTGCACGATACCGAAACGCTGTCCGCCGATCTCCGCCACCGCATGCATCGGCAGCGCCGAAACGCGCGCCGCCAGATCGGCGTATCCGCGCGAGGTCGCGCGCAGCCTGCGCATGATCTCGTTCGAGCGCTCGACATCGGCGTCATCGACGTAGTCCGGATAAGCGCAGCCGCAGCCGGCTTCATCGGCATCCGCGCCCAACTCGGTTTCGACATTGCCGCGCAGAGCCATGTGCTGAAGGACCACGCGATTGATCGCCTCGAAACTTTCCGCGTCGACGTTAAACCAGTTGAAATCACCGTTGAACACCAGCGTCGGCTCGGCCACTTCCCGCATTGCCAGTTCGAGAATCGTTTCCAGCGCGGGGACGTTGCCGTAAAGGCCGCCGATGACGAACACGGTCTCGGCACGCACCTCGGCTTCGCGTTTAAACACACTGGGTGAATAGCGATATGCGAGGGGACAGGAGCGGCCGGGGGTCATCGACAAGTTTGGATCCCCGCCTTTGCGGGATTGATGATCCAGGTGGAAATGATTGAATAATTCCAAATACTTCCGTTCGTGCTGAGGTATCGAAGCACAAGTAGGCTAGTTTGCTGACGCAACGCAGCCCATTCTGCCCTTCGATACCTCAGGGCGAACGGGAATGAGGTCTCGACAAATTTTCATCGTAAAACTCTAGCACCGGCGCGGCGTTTCGAGCAAAAATGGCCGGAAACCCGCACCAATGCTAGGGTTTGTCTATTCAGCCGCGACCAGTGCAGCGGCGGTACTACCTTCACCATCCAGCGCGCCACCGCAGCTCGATCCCTGCCCGGCGGTACAGCCATAGCAGTGATCCTTCACCACGATCGGATTGCCCAGAAGATCAACGTCCATCAAGTCGCGCAGATGAGTTTTCAATCGTCCGCCATGGTTCAGCGGCAGTCCCAGCATCTGGTTGAAATCGCAGTCGTAAACGAAGCCCAAATAGTCCACCGACAGCAGCGAGCGGCACATCACGCTATCAAGGTTATGCGCCTGGAAATTCGCCACCAACAAATCCATGTAGCCCTCGAATTCGCCTTTCGACACCAGCGTCGAGCCGAAGCGCTGGATCGGCATATTGGTGATGGTGAACAGGTGATTGAAGACGATATCGAAATTTTCCTGCAGCAGACGGTGGTAATCGGCTTCCAGCGCTTCCTGCGGCGGCGGCAGCTTCGGACCCTGCGGATTGAACACCAGGTTCAACACCAGGCCAGAACCCGGCTGGCCGTAGCCCAGCGCATTGAGTTTCTTCAGGCCCTCGATCGACTTCTCGAACACGCCATCGCCGCGCTGTTTGTCGACATTGGCCTGTGAATAGCAGGGCAGCGACGCGGTGACCTCCACCTGTTGCGCCGCGAGGAATTCATGCAGATCCTCCTGTCCCGGCTCGCCCAGGATGGTCAGATTGCAGCGGTCGATCACGCGCACGTTCAGCTCGCGCGCGGCAACCACCAGCCGGCGGAAATGTTCGTTCAGCTCCGGTGCACCGCCGGTGAGATCGAGCATCGTCACCTTCGACGCACGCATGAAGGCGATCACGTCGTCGATGGTCTCCGACGACATCATCTCCTTGCGGTCCGGGCTGGAATTGACGTGACAATGGAAGCAGGACTGGTTGCACTTGTAGCCGAGATTGACCTGCAGCGCATCCAGCGCCTTGCGACGCAGGTGCGGAAAGCCGCGCGATTTCATCAGGTGCAGGGTTTGGTGCATGAGGGACTCGTTGAAAGATTGAGGAAATGATAGTCGCGAACCGTTACTACGTCGAGACACCGCGCACGGATGCGCGGCTTCAGTTGGTCGGTAAAGACATCGCTTCCTGACAGCGTCGTCGCATTCGCGCTGCTTACTCCGCCGCCAGCGGCGCGTGGCTGGTCACCACGCGATTGCGTCCGGCGCGCTTGGCCTCGTACAGGTAGTGATCGGCATCGCGCACCGATTCGTCTTCGTCCGCATCATCCGGCGTTGCCATCGCCACGCCGATGCTGATGGTGACATGCCCGACCGTCGGCAGTTTGGCTGCGGCAATCACAGCACGAATCTTTTCCGCCACCTGCGCGGCATGATGGGAGTCGGTATCGATCAGTAGCGCGATGAACTCCTCGCCACCATGACGGGCGACGAAATCACTCTCGCGCAGCGAAGCCTTCAACAATTGCGCAACGGCGACCAGCACCTCGTCGCCGACGGCGTGACCATGGGTGTCGTTGATGCGCTTGAAGTAATCGATGTCCATCAACAGTACGGCGTAAGGCCGCTTTGAGCGTTTCATGCGCAGGAATTCCTCATGCAATCGCTCGTTCACTGCCAACCGGTTATCCAGCCCGGTCAGCGCATCGCGACGCGCCTGCAAACGCAGCTGCGCGTTGGCCGTGGCCAGTTCGGCGGTGCGTTCGCTGACCTTGTGCTCAAGTTGCAGATTGCTTTCGGCCAGCGCTTCGCGGCGCTGAATCAACTTGTCGGTCATGCCGCGCAATGCCTCGGTCAGGTTACGCAATTCACTGACATCGGTCGAGTTTTCCAGTGACGCAGCTTCATCGCCCTGCTCGATGCGCTTGGCCTGTTTCGCCAGCCGCTCCAGCGGGCGGCTCAGCACCGACGCAACCCAGAAGGTCAGTATCAACAGGATAGTGATTGCAGCGGCGGCGAGGATCAGCATCGCCTTCTGCAACGCATCAACCGCCGCCAATGTTTCGCTGGCTGGCTGGCGTACCGCGATACGCCACGACACCGGTTTGTTCGGCAGCAATTCACGCACCGGCACAACGGTGCTGACATAGCTCGTCCCGGTAGCCCAATCGTCAAGCACAAACGGCCGCGATGTATCGATTGACGCGGGCAGGCTCTTCGGCCGGTTTTCGCCAACATCCGGGTAGATGATCGCGCTATCGCGATTGACGATAAATACTTCCATCCCCGTCGCTGCGGAATTACGCGGCATCATCACGTTGACCACGTCCGTTGCCCAGCGCCACTCCGCGTGCGCACCCAGCACGCCGCGCAAACGGTTCTGGTCGTCATAAACCGGTGCCGCAAAGTCGATAAACCGCATCGGCCCGCGGCCGGGGTCAGTCGGAATCAATTTGGCCAACAACACAGCCTCGTGCAGATCGCCAACGAAGGAACCTTCCAGCCCGTTGATGAACCACGGCCGCTTGGCGACGTTGGCACCCGCCAGCATGCCCTTGGTAGCCGACTGCACCTTGCCTTCCGCATCGGTGACGCCGATCCAGGTGTAGTACGGATAGGATTTCTGAACGCGATCCAGGCTCTTCATCACATCGGGATGGTCCAGCGGCGCGCGGCGATACAGCGGCGTCTGCGCCAGCAGATCAATCTCGCGCTGACGCTCGCGAATGTTCTCGGCCACCACTGTTGAAACCGCCGCGGCGAGATCGCGCAGCGAATTGCCACGCTCCACCACCAGCTGGTTGGCGAACACCTTGTCCACATACCAGTACACCGGCAGGCCGACCAGCAGCGTGAGGCCGCCAAATAGCAATGCCAGGCGCATACGAAAACTGTCGGGCAGGTAACTCATCGGACGTGAAGATAGTGGAAATGCCTAGATTAAACGTGAGTTTGCCATGCAATGCGCTTTTACGATTGCAAAGGTTCGCAAGTCGTTCGCCAACGACGCGACGCACCTCGCGCCGCCATTGAGACGAATTGGCTAAGATGCGCTATTCCTTGGCACAAGTCAGAAAAATGCGGCACTTTGTTCGTCATCTGTTGTTCACATTACCCGCGCTTTTTTTGAGCTCCGTGCCGGCGCTGAGCCCGGCGCAAACCTGGCCCGCCGCCAAGCCGATCCGCTGGGTGGTGGCCTACCCCGCCGGTGGCGGCTCGGATTTCCTTGCGCGCACGCTGGCCCCGGTGCTGGGCAGGCAACTTGGCCAGAGCATCGTTATCGACAACCGCCCCGGCGCAGCCGGCATCATCGGCACCGACAACGCTGCCAAGTCTTCTGCCGACGGTTACACGCTGCTCACCGGCGACAACGGCGCGATGGTGTTTCACGAAGCGATGTACAAAAAGCTGCCGTACGCCCCGGCGGATTTCGCACCGGTTGGATTCATGGCGCGCTTTCCGCTGATCATCGCGGTAAATCCCGACGCAGGATTTGCCAGCGGACGCCAATGGCTGGACGAAATGAAGAAAACACCGGGCAAGTGGAGCTATGCCTCACCCGGCGTCGGCTCGCCGCATCACCTGGCAATGGAATTGCTGAAGCATCGCAGCGGACTCGATGTGCTGCATGTGCCGTATCGCGGCACCGCGCCAGCGCTGCAGGATGTGATCGCGGGACAGGTGCCGATTATCGTTCTCGACACCGCCGCCGGCCTGCCGCAGATTCGCGCCGGCAAGGTACGCGCGCTGGCGGTGATGTCGAAAAAGCGCATCCCTTCGTTGCCCGAGGTGCCAACGCTGGATGAGCTGGGTGTCAAGGATTTCGAGGTGGCCGCGTGGCAGGCGCTGTTCGTGCCCAAGGGCACTTCGCCAGACATCGTCGCGCGGTTGAGTGCGGAAATGAACAAGGCACTGTTGGCGCCGGAATTGAAGACAAAGCTCGAAGATTTCGGGCTGGAAGTGCTACCCGGCGATAGCGCAGCGCTCTCCGCGTTTCTGCGAAAGGAGACGGCGTTCTGGCATGCGCTGATTCGCGAGAGGAGGTTGTCGGCGGAGTAATCTCACCGTCCTTCGCAAGAAGCGCCGCCCAAAATTTACTTCAATCCACGAACAACAAGATCGTCGATCAAATACACCGCCGTCTTGTCGATTTTGGAGCTTGGCGGATACTCGTACCCGAATTTGATTTCCAGAGTCTTGTGGGAGGCGGTATCGAATACCAGCTTCGCCTCTCTCCACTCGGGATTGTTGCTGCGGAATTTCCCGCAGAAAACCATTTTGGACTGCCATGGCCCGTCGTCAAGTTTGAAGTCGATGCTTAAGGAGCCCAGGCAGTTATGGCTTTCGCTGGGATTGGACGTAGAGAGACGCCAGAATTCGAGCTCAACCTGTCGAAACTGAGCAATGGAAAACGGCATGTACTGCCCATCCAGTCGCGAACTCAATGTGGCAGCATTGATCGGCTTATTGAAGTACGCAAGTTTTCCGGGATTGCCTTGGGGAATGACATTGATCGCGTAGTCACCGGTTCGCGCTCGTTTGTCGCGACCCCAAGGTATTTTCGCGGCCTGATGAAATGGCGACGTGCCGGTGGACAAACTTGTGGGGCCAGCCTCAAACGAGGTGCTAAGCAAAACACTGTCGTCCGCACCGGATGTTTGGCCATCCCGCTCCGCCAGCGTTGCGCTGCCCTGTAATTTTGGAACAAGCAATGTCGGATCGGGAGGGTTGACCGCGCTTTCAACCGGCACCGAAACATCATCACGGAACATTGCTAGCAACACACCGATATCGACAGGAATCGAAACAAATAGAAACAGCAGCGGTGCCAAAGCTACGACGGGACGTTCTCTTACCTTGACAGGCAAACTGTAGCGGACGAACAGGAAGACCGAATAAAACACCGATGCAGTCAGCAGCCCGACTGACCACGAAAAATTTCCTGCCGGCATGCCAACAATCAATATTTGCGTCGCCCAGACGAGCAGCGCAATCGCCGCGACAAAAAAGACAACGCCGTGCAATGCCAGCACAGCAGCGGTCAAGTTGCTGCGAATCAGCGCTATACAAGCCGCACAAAAAACGAGGCACGAAAGCGGAATCGAGATGTAAACCATCGACAGCAGCCCCATGTCGGCGCCGTTGTCATTGGCTGCGCGGAATGCGATTAGAGCCCCGCCGTGGGCAAGCGTGATCAGGCCTGAAACGACGAGATTTATCCAAACGAACTTTCTATCGGGAAAAGAACCCAGCTTGGATAACAAAGCCTTTGGAGAGAAAGTCACATTTCACTCCGAGCCATCGCATTGGTATCGTCATCAAGTTGCATGGCTATTCTTCCTTGGCGAGATAGTTTTTCACTGGCAATACCTCCGACCATTGCGCATCCAGCATCGCCAGCACTTCTTCGTATCCATATCGAGCCCGCCAGCCCAACTCTGCCTCGGCGCGGGCGGGACAGTAAACGCGATCAATTGAATCAGGCAAATTCCACGCACGGCGCTCGAACGCCTCAACCAGTTCAGGTGCTCGCTGGCGCAACACGGCCGGCGCATCACGCTTCAACATTTCAGCATCTCCTGGCTTGAACGGCGTCGCCCCGGAAACGACGAACGTGCGATGCGGCAACTCGAAATCGCCCAACGCCAGCGCATGCGCTTGGGCCACGTCGCGCGCATCGACACCACGATGCAGCCGATACACCGCCATCTGCGGCGCCGGCTCGGGGAAGCAACGCGACATGCGCAGTATCGTGACCTGCGGGCCACCCGCTTCGGCGGCGGACTTGAGCCACGCCTCGGCGGCGAGCTTGGTGCGGTGGTAAATCGATTTCGGCTGCGGAACCAGATCCTCTGTCACCCATCCGGCAGCGTCGTCCGGTGTGGCGGCGTGTCCATATAGCGCGGTGGTGCTGGTGAAGACGAAACGCTGCACACCGTG
>JAEUNB010000175.1 GCA_016790625.1 Betaproteobacteria bacterium
CCTTCCCGGCCCTTCGACAGGCTCAGGGCGAACGGTGGTGAAGCAAACGATCGAGACGCGCACGGCAGCGCCTTCGTTCACCCACTCCTCGTCGCTCCATGCGTTATAAATTTGACCGGTAGCGGTGATTTTTTCCACCACCGGACGATTGGTAGGCTGGCGAATCGAATTGGTGGCGACCAAGCCGGCGCGCTGCGCGTTTCCCGTCGATATCGCTTCTTGCGCCTTGGCGAACCAATAGCACACCAGATCCGCGCCACCGGGAACGCGCCCGGCGTATTCCGCGCGCAATGTCACCGTGTATTCAGGGCCAAGCTCCTCGCGCATTTTACTGCCGCCCAGAAATGGCGGATTTCCGATGATGACATCGACATTCGGCCAATCCGCTTCGCCAATGAACGCACCGGAATCTTTTTCGCCGCCGTCATCTATAACCAAAAGCGCATCGCGGCACTGAATCCCGTCCAGCGTTTTCAGAATCGGTTCCCTGCTGGGCGCGAAGCCGTGCTTCAGCATCCACTGGATATCACCGATCCAGACCGTCACGCGCGCCAGCTCGGCCGCGTAAGGCGAAAGCTCGATGCCGTGCATAGCCTGCGGACCGACTTCGGGGAAGCCGCGCTGCAGGCCGAGCGATTCGGCTTCGAGATCGACGCGCAGCTCGATATCCTTCAGCGATTGCAGTGCGAGATAAAGAAAATTGCCGCTGCCGCAGGCCGGGTCCAGCACCTTGAAATTTTTCAGCCGTTCCTTGAAGGCGATGTAGCGGCGCGTGGCATCTTTCAGCGCATTGGTGGCTTTGGCTTTGTCGGCGGATTTCTTGCTGCTCTCCAATTCGTACAGCACTGCCATCTGCGATGCGATGTGCGCTTTTTCCTCCACCCATTCGGCCAGCAGCGGCTCGACGATGACCGGGTTGACGATACGCATGATGGAGACGGGGTCGGTGTAGTGCGCGCCGAGCTGGCTACGCTTGGCCGGGTCCAGCCCGCGCTCGAACAGGGTACCGAAGATGGAGGGCTCGATGGCGCTCCAGTCGAGCAGACCGACGTTGGTGAGCTTTTCCAGATCGTCTCGCGTGAGCGGCAGCGTGAGATCGTCGTCGAACAAGCCGCCATTGAACCACTGAATCAGGTGCTCGCCGAATTCACCGTGCCGGTTGGCCATGGCGCCGAACAAATTCTTCAACTGGCGCTGGAATCGCTCGACATCCTTGAGCCCCGTTTCCAGCACCTTGGAAAAGAGACGGTTAGGCAGCAGCGGCTCGCTGGCCGGGCCTTTGGCATCTTCGGCAAATAAACAGAAGATGATTTTGTTGAGGAAGTGCGCGACCTGATGTGGATCGTGATTGCGCTGCTGCATGTCCCACGCCAGGTCGCCGATCAGCTTGGCCGCCTGCAGCGTGATGGCGGTGCGCGTGCGCTGCGGCTTGAACTGGTCGGGATCGGTGAACAGCCAGCGCAGGCGCTGCAGGTTTTCCGGCGTGGCGATGTCCTCAATCGCGATGGTCCAAACTTCGGACGGCGTACCGGTGAAGTGGGTGTGAATCTCGATGCGCTTGCGGTCGCTCACCACCAGCAGCGGCGGGTTATCCAGCGCCAGCGCATAGGTCATCAGTTGCTTTAAAGCCGGGCCGAGATTGGCATCCGGCCCCTTGTATTCCCAGGCGAAGCAATGCCGCTTCCACACATCCGCCCAGCCGGTATTGCCGGAGAGCGAGCCGGTTTTTTTGGCGCCCCGTTCGAAGCAGTAGTTGTCGGGGTCGCTGGGTTTATCGACGCCCAGCAGATCGCACAGATCGAGGAAGTGCGCCTGCGCTCCCGCGCGCTCGGAGAGCGAATTGTCTTTCCATTTGGCGATGAAATCTGCGGGGGTCATGACCGGCGCATGCTGCAATTGTTGTTGTGCAGCCATAATACGTTAGCCGGAGTTACTGATATCCGGATTGAAAACTCCAGCACTGGTGCGGGTTTTCGGGCGTTTTTGGCCTGCGAGGCGCGCGGATGCTGGGGTTTGGCCTTCAAGTGAGGGGAAAGTTCTAATAGTCGTCGCTTCAGTTAATGACAACTTTGAAAAACGCCACAGCAAGAAGAATGTCGATTGCAACCGCATGAAAAAAACACTGCTCATCATCGTAGCTCTGCTCTCGATCTCCATCGGCGGATACCTGTGGTTCACTCGGGCACAACCCGATAGCGCGAAATCAGCTGCGGCGAAATCGCAGCCCGCCGTCAATCCTGCGAGTGGCAAGCTGAGCGACAGTTGGCGCAAGGGGACCCTCATCGCAGCCGATAGCGCACGGATGCCACGTCCGCATGAAACGCCGCTGCACCGGCAGTTCGTCGACTCGAAGGATTTTTACGCGCTCTACCGTTCGCTTGATGGCCGCACCGATGGCGATGCGCTGTTCTTTCGCGCGAGTTTGCTGGAGCGGTGCAAGGGTTATGACTCCACTTTTACAGGTCCGTCCAAGATCGAGCGTGCGAAAGCATATGTCGCGAGCTTGACCGGCGCATTCCGCGAACTGCGCCGCGACATTTATCTGGAGCTTGCCGAACGGAAAACCGGGACCGATTCCTGCCATCGCTTTGCGGGACCGATCACACAGGCTCAGATCGAGGAGGCCTATCGGGAGGCCGCCGAGGCCGGTGACCCACGCGGCAAGCTGGTTCAGTTGCATCGGGCGCTGGTAAGGCGGGCGGGGGCGAGCGATCCAGCGGAAATGATCGATTCGCCGTTCCCGAGTGTAACCATACTCACCTCAGATCAATTGACGGAGGCGGAGGCAGCGCTGCTGAAATCCGCCCTGGCATCGCAGGACCCGGCGCAGATTCTGGTTGCCGGCCCGCTGTTGATGGCGATGTACAAAAATTACGAACTCAAGTTTGGCGACGGCGAAGGCTTGCGAGGGATAAACCACTATTCTTTATGGAAGTCGGTTGCGTGCCACTACGCCGGTGGATGCGGTATC
>JAEUNB010000201.1 GCA_016790625.1 Betaproteobacteria bacterium
TGATGGTGGTCGGTAAGAAGGTGGAAGAGCTGATCGCGCGGCTGGCACAAAAAGCACGCGCCTCGGGCATCCATCTGGTTCTGGCCACGCAGCGTCCCAGCGTGGATGTCATTACCGGTCTCATCAAGGCAAACGTACCTACCCGCGTGGCTTTCCAGGTTTCCTCAAAAATCGATTCGCGCACCATCCTCGACCAGCAGGGCGCCGAGGCGTTGCTGGGGCAGGGCGACATGCTCTACCTGCCGCCCGGTACCGGCATGCCGCAACGTGTTCACGGTGCGTTCGTTGGCGACGCGGAAGTGCATCGCGTGGTCGAGCATTTGAAGAAGCAGGGCGAGCCGCAATACATCGAAGGCATTCTCGACTCGCCGGAAGAGTCGATGGATTTGAGCGCTGAAGCGGGTGGTAATGGCGGCGCCGAATCCGACCCGCTCTACGATCAGGCGGTGCAGATTGTGTTGCAGAACAAGCGTGCCTCGATTTCGCTGGTACAACGGCACCTCCGCATTGGCTACAACCGCGCGGCGCGCTTGCTCGAGGACATGGAAAAAGCAGGACTGGTATCGTCGATGCAATCCAACGGCAATCGCGAAATCCTGGCACCGAATAGAAACGAGAGCTAGGCCATGCGTAAATATGTTGTGATGCTTGCTTGCAGCCTTGGCTTGTTCGTTACCAACGCTAGCGCCAATGCAATCGCCGATTTTCAGGCCTTCGTCTCGTCGGTTCAATCTGGCCGCGCGGCATTCGAACAAACCGTGTTCGATGCCAAGGGCAAACAGATGCAAAAGAACAGCGGCACGCTGGTGTTCACGCGGCCGGGAAAATTCCGCTGGGTTTACACCAAGCCCGCGCAAACCATCGTCGGCGACGGCAAGAAGATTTCATTCTTCGACCAGGACCTGAATCAGGTTACTGTGCGGAAAATTGAGCAGGCCTTCTCCAGCACCCCCGCAGCACTGCTGGCCGGCAAGGGTGAGATCGATACGGCGTTCACGCTGGTGGCATCGGGCGAGATGGACGGTATGCGCTGGCTGGATGCGATCCCGCGCCAGAAAGACGAAGCAGGCATCAGCAAAATTCGCATCGGCTTTGCCAATGGACAACTCAGCGCGATGGAGCTGAACGATGCGTTCGGCAATCGCACACGCCTCACGTTCTCCAAATTCGAGCGCAATCCGAAGATAGACGCCAAGGAATACGTCTTTGTCGCACCCAAGGGCGCGGACATCATCGGCGAGTAGCTCGCTTGGGCGTTCGCGCGCAAAGGTTGCTGCTGAGTGCGTAACTCGCCTGCTTTGAAATTCGCACTAAATCCTCTAGGAGCCAAATGAAAACCAAAGCCGCCGTTGCCTGGAAAGCAGGTTCACCCCTGACGATTGAAGAAGTCGACCTGCAGGGCCCGCAGGCTGGCGAGGTGCTGGTTGAGGTGAAGGCGACAGGCATCTGCCACACCGATTACTACACGCTGTCCGGCGCCGATCCGGAAGGGCTGTTCCCAGCCATTCTCGGGCACGAAGGCGCAGGTGTGGTGGTCGATGTTGGCGCGGGCGTGACAACGCTGAAAAAAGGCGACCATGTCATTCCGCTCTACACGCCGGAATGCCGCCAGTGCAAATTCTGCCTCTCGCGCAAGACCAACCTCTGCCAGAAAATTCGCGGCACGCAGGGCAAGGGTTTGATGCCCGATGCCACCAGCCGCTTTTCCATCGGCGGCAAACCAGTGTTGCACTACATGGGCACCTCGACGTTTTCCAACTACACCGTGGTGCCGGAAATCGCGCTGGCGAAAATTCGCGAGGACGCGCCGTTCGACAAGGTTTGCTATATCGGCTGCGGGGTGACCACCGGCATCGGCGCGGTGATCTTCTCCGCCAAGGTTGAGGCGGGCGCCAATGTCGTCGTGTTCGGATTGGGTGGCATCGGCCTCAATGTGATCCAGGGTGCCAAGATGGTCGGCGCCGACAAGATCATCGGCATCGACTTGAATCCGGCGCGCGAAGCGCTGGCGCGCAAATTCGGCATGACGCATTTCATCAATCCGAAGAACGTCGAGAACGTGGTCGATGCCATCGTGCAATTGACCGATGGCGGCGCCGACTACAGCTTCGAATGCATCGGCAATACCAAGACCATGCGCCAGGCGTTGGAGTGCTGCCACAAGGGCTGGGGC
This sequence comes from Betaproteobacteria bacterium, assembly GCA_016790625.1. GTDB lineage: Bacteria > Pseudomonadota > Gammaproteobacteria > Burkholderiales > Usitatibacteraceae > UKL13-2. The sequence continues at coordinate 2,174 of JAEUNB010000201.1, forward strand.
CGCTCCATCATCATCGGCGTGGCGGAAGCGGGCGCGGAAATTTCGACGCGACCATTCCAACTGGTAACCGGCCGCAAATGGGAAGGCTCGGCGTTCGGCGGTGCGCGCGGCCGCACCGATGTGCCGAAGATCGTCGACTGGTACATGGAAGGCAAGATCAATATCGACGACCTCATCACGCACACTATGCCGCTGGAAAAAATCAACGACGGCTTCGACCTGATGAAGAAGGGCGAATCGATTCGCTCGGTGGTGCTGTACTAGTCATGCTGCAAGTCATCAGCGAACACCGCTCCTTCGGCGGCAAGCAGGGTTTCTACACGCAAGATTCAAGCGCCACCGGTACGGCGATGCGTTTTACCGTCTACCAGCCGCCGCAGATCAAGCAAGGTCCGGTGCCGGTGTTGTTCTTTCTCGCCGGATTGACCGCTACCGAGGAAACCTTTGCCATCAAGGCGGGCGCGCAGCGGTTGGCGTCGGATTACGGCCTGATGCTGGTGAGTTGCGATACCAGCCCGCGCAATACCGGCACTGAAGGTGCGACCAAAGACTGGGATTTCGGCGAAGGTGCCGGTTTTTATCTTGATGCCACCGAGGCGCCCTGGAGTCAGCACTTTCGCATGGAGAGCTGGCTCACGCAGGAGCTGCGCGAACTCATCGTCGCCAACTTCCCGGCGGATGCCTCACGTATCGGCATCTTCGGTCATTCGATGGGCGGACACGGCGCGCTGACGCTGGCACTTCGCCATCCTGATATCTATCGCTCGGTATCAGCGTTCGCACCAATTTCGGCACCGACACGCTGCCCGTGGGGTGAAAAGGCTTTCAGCCAGTATCTTGGTGTGGATCGCGGTCAATGGAAAGAGCATGACGCCAGCGAACTGATGTGGCAGCGCAAGAAACCGTTCCCGAAAGGCATCCTGATCGATCAGGGCAGCAGCGATAAATTCCTGCTGGAAGGGCAATTGCAGCCGGAAGCGTTCGAGGCCGCATGCGCTGCGGCAGGACAACCGCTCACGCTGCGCCGCCACGAAGGCTACGACCATGGCTACTACTTTGTTGCGAGCTTTATGGCCGATCATCTGGCCTTTCATCACGCCAACCTGCGCCGCTAAAAACCTTCTGGTAGTGCTCGACCGTGGGAAACGGATCGTAGAAGTGATGCAGCAGGGCTTTCCAGCGCTGGTATTCGGCTGACCCACGAAAGCCAACGGTGTGGTCTTCCAGCGTTTGCCAGTTCACCAGCAGCACATAGCGATTGCGTTTTTCCATGCATCGCTGCAACTCGTGCGAGACATATCCCGTCATGCTCGCGATGATGGTGGACGCCTGTGCGAATGCAGCTTCAAATTCCGCTTCATGCCCGGGACGTACATCGAGTGTGGCGACTTCGAGAATCATGGGCTAATTTCCACGTTAAGAAAGTGAAACTCAAGCACTGGTGAGGTTTTCCATGGCATTTTGCACGGAACGCCGCGCCAGTGCTTGAGTTTTAGTGCCTGATCTTAGGCAACCGACAGACGAACATCAATGTTGTTGCGGGTGGCATTCGAGTACGGACAAACCTGATGCGCCGCATCAACGATGGCTTGCACTTCCGCCTTGTCCATGCCGGGCGCGCTCACCACCAGATCAACTTCGATGCCGAAGCCGGCAGGAATCTTGCCGATGCCGACAGTGGAGCTGATCGACAGGTCATCGGGCAACTTCACTTTCTTGGTGCCGGCGACAAACTTCATCGCGCCGATAAAGCAGGCCGCATAACCGGCGGCGAACAGTTGTTCGGGATTGGTGCCGACGGCGCCAGCACCGCCGAGTTCCTTCGGCGTGGTCAGTTTGACGTCGAGCACGTTGTCGGAGGAGACGGCGCGACCTTCGCGACCGCCGGTGGCTTTGGCGTGGGCTTTGTAGAGAACGGTTTCGATGCTCATGGTGTTTCCTTTCGGTAGGTGGGAGGGAAGTGTTGGTGAAACGGCTACGACTTTTCGTTTTCGACGTGACTGGCGAGCGAGGCGCGCAACGAAGTCAATTGCTCGGTGAGTGACATCAATGTGGCAAGCGAACACTGCGACGCGCCGCAAATCTGCTGTGGCACCGCCAGCGCCTGTTTCTGCAGGCGTCTGCCCTCAGTTGTCAGCGACACAAAAACGCGTCGCTCATCGGCGCTGTCGCGTTCGCGGCGGATGTAATTGAGCGCTTCCAGGCGCTTCAGCAGCGGCGTCAGCGTGCCGGAGTCGAGAAACAGGCGATCGCCCAGTTCGGATACGGTGCGCTTGTCCTGCTCCCAGAGCACCAGCAGCACGAGGTATTGCGGATAGGTCACACCAAACTTGGCCAGCAGGGGTTTGTACACCTTGGTCATCGTTAGCGAGGCCGAATAGAGCGCGAAGCACAGCTGGTTGTCCAGCAGCAGCCAGGCGTTCTCCGGCAGGCCGGCCAGCGGCGAGGCGGTGTTTACAGCGGACTTTGTGGTTTGCTTCGGCATGGCTGGAAGGTGATTTTCATTGCGAATAATTAAATTGTACACAATTTAAAATATGTGTCAAGCCTGCAATGGAAACAAGTGCGCGAAATGGATTCGGCGCGTGGCGTTTGCCGTGCCGGCGATGCCTCAGGGCAGCGTGACCACGCCCCGGGCAATTTCGATCACGCGGCCACTGACAAAGATCTGCTTCTCCGCGTTAACCTGCAGCCCCAGATGGCAGATGCGATTGACCAACTCTCCCTGCACGATGGCGAAATCGAGCGGCAGCGAAGTGCCGTTACCGGCAAACCAGCCGCCCAGATTGGCGGTGGCGGAACCTGTGCCCGGGTCCTCGATGATGCTGCCGTGCTTCAGGAAGAAGAAGCGCGAATAGAGTTTGCCTTCACCGGCCGGCGCAAAGATGTATGCCATTGAACGGCCGATGTTGCTGGCAATCGACGCCAGTCGTTCAGCATTCGGCTGCGCGCGCTTAACCGCGTCCACGCTCGCCAGCGGCACGATCAATTGCTCGGAGCCGGTATTAACCCAGCGTGCGCCGTCCAGCACGTCCGCCGCTTGCAAGCCAAGAATGACGGCCAGTTGCTCGCGGCTGAGATCAGGTTCGCGATAGGTCGGCGCATTGGCGGAAAGCGTCCAGCGGTCGCCATTGGCGCTAACCGGAATGACGCCAGCCTTCATTTCCAGCGAAATCGCGTCACCGGACTGCAACAGTTCACGCACGACGTGTGACGTTCCCAGTGTCGGGTGCCCGGCAAAGGCCATCTCGAAAGTGGGGGTGAAGATGCGCACCTTGGCAGTGGCCTTGTCCGATGGCAGGATAAAGGTGGTTTCAGAGAGATTGAACTGCAGCGCCAGCGCCTGCATTTCCTCGTCCGTCACGTTCTGGCCGGATTCAAAGACGCAAAGCGGGTTGCCGCCGAAAATCGATTCGGCGAAGACATTGACCAGGCGATAGGGAAGGGTGCGCATGAACGTGAGCCAGACAAAGTTGTCGAAAAGAAGTGAAAAAGAGCATAACCGATGAAACCACTCGCATGGCATGAGCGTATTTCACGACACTTGTGAAAGCTGTTGACTGTTTCGCCGACTAACCTGTTTTCAATCTGGGAGTACCTGCGTGTCCCGTCTATCCACTGTCTTTATGCTGGCTATTTTTTCCATCCTGTCCGCCATGGTCGCGGCGACCGTGTTCGCCCAAGGAAGCGCCGCCAAACCGGCTGCTGCCAAGCCCGCCGCACCGCAGAAAACCGCGCGCGCGATTTTTGCCGGCGGATGCTTCTGGTGCATGGAAGGCCCGTTCGACAAACTCAGTGGAGTGATCTCGACCACCTCCGGCTATACCGGCGGACAAAAGAAAGATCCGACCTACAAGGAAGTTTCCGCCGGCATCACCGGCCATACCGAAGCGGTCGAGATCGTTTATGACCCTTCAAAGGTGACTTACGAAAAGCTGCTCGATGTGTTCTGGCACAACATCGATCCGTTGGCGAAGGATGCGCAGTTCTGCGATCACGGCAGCCAGTATCGCAGCGGCATTTTCTATGTCGATGAATCGCAGAAGGCCGCTGCGGAAGCCTCCCGCGCGACGGTGGAGCGCACCAAGACGTTCAAGGGCACCATCGTCACCGAAATCATCGCCGCGACAACGTTCTATCCGGCCGAGGACTATCACCAGGATTACTACATCAAGAATCCGATCCGCTATAACTACTACCGCACCGGTTGCGGGCGTGACGCGCGCCTGAAGCAGCTGTGGGGGGACAAGGCGGGAGTGGGTAACAAGTAGCGAGGCTATGCCAAGCATCGCTGATCAGCCCTGCTACTCAGCATAGTCAAGTAAAACTCCAGCACTGGTGCGGTCGTGGTGGCAGAAATGCCCGCGAAGCCGCACCAGTGCTGGAGTTTTCCATTTCGTTTTCGGCTATTTCTCACGCTAGCTGCGGCCATACACAAACACTATCGCTCTGATTGAATCAAACGATTTTATCTATCGTCATCGCCGTGCCATCCTGTCGGCCTGAAATCAAAAACCGATCTTCCAAAGGAGAAAGCCATGTCAGACGAAGCAAAGTGCCCGTTCTCGGGGGCCGCAGGCAGCAGGAACATGAGCCGTTACCAGACCAACGCCGACTGGTGGCCGGAGCAACTCAATCTCGGCATCCTTCACCAGCACTCGTCCAAATCCGATCCGATGGGCGAGGCATTCAACTACGCAGAAGAGTTCAAGAAGCTCGATCTCGACGCCGTGATCAAGGACCTCACCGCGCTGATGACCGATTCGCAGGATTGGTGGCCGGCGGACTATGGCCACTATGGCCCGTTCTTTATCCGCATGGCGTGGCACGCGGCAGGCACCTATCGCATCGCCGATGGTCGCGGTGGCGCCGGCACCGGCGCGCAGCGTTTCGCACCGCTCAATAGCTGGCCGGACAACGGCAACCTCGACAAGGCGCGCCGCCTGTTGTGGCCGATCAAACAGAAGTACGGCAACAAGCTGTCGTGGGCTGATTTGCTGGTGCTGACTGGCAACGTCGCGCTGGAATCGATGGGCTTCAAGACCTTCGGTTTCGGTGGTGGCCGCCCGGATATCTGGGAACCGGAAGCCGATATCAACTGGGGCCTGGAAAAGGAATGGCTCGCGACCAGCGACAAACCCAACAGCCGCTATTCCGGTGATCGCCAGCTGGCGAACCCGCTGGGCGCGGTGCAGATGGGCCTGATCTACGTGAACCCGCAAGGCCCGGACGGCAACCCCGATCCGATCGCCTCGGCACGCGATGTGCGCGAGACCTTTGCCCGCATGGCGATGAACGATGAAGAAACCGTGGCACTTGTCGCCGGTGGCCATACCTTTGGCAAGGCACACGGCGCCGGCCCGGACAGCCACGTCGGCCGCGAGCCGGAAGGTGCGTCCATCGAGCAACAGGGCTTCGGCTGGATCAGCAGCTACGGCAGCGGTAAAGGTGGCGACACCATCACCAGCGGCCTGGAAGGCGCGTGGAAGCCAAACCCGACCAAATGGGACAACGGTTACTTCGAAACGCTGTTTGGCTATGAATGGGAATTGACAACCAGCCCGGCCGGCGCCAAGCAGTGGAAGCCGAAGGGTGGCGCCGGTGCGGACACCGTGGTCGACGCGCACGATCCGAACAAGCGCCACGCGCCGATGATGTCCACCGCCGATCTCGCGCTACGTTTTGACCCGGTCTACGAAAAAATTTCGCGCCGCTTCATGGCCAACCCGAAGGAATTCGCCGACGCATTCGCCCGCGCCTGGTTCAAGCTGACCCATCGCGATATGGGACCGCGCGCACGCTACCTGGGCAAGCTGGTGCCGAAGGAAACGCTGATCTGGCAGGACCCGGTGCCCGCAGTCGATCATCCGCTGGTCGATGCCAAGGATGTGGCAGCATTGAAGGCAAAAGTGCTGGCGTCCGGCCTGACCATTCCGCAACTGGTCAATACCGCATGGGCGTCGGCTTCCACCTTCCGTGGCAGCGACAAGCGCGGTGGCGCCAACGGTGCGCGCATCCGTCTGGCGCCGCAGAAGGATTGGGAAGTCAATCAACCGGCTGAGTTGGCAAAGGTCCTTGCCAAGCTGGAAGCAGTGCAGAAGGAATTCAACGCGGCACAATCCGGCGGCAAAAAAATCTCGCTTGCCGATCTGATCGTGCTCGGTGGCGCTGCCGCGGTGGAAGAAGCGGCGAAGAAAGCCGGACAAAGTGTTACCGTTCCATTCACGCCGGGCCGTACCGATGCGACTGCCGAGCAGACCGATGCTGCGTCGTTCGCCGTGCTGGAGCCGAAGGCCGATGGGTTCAGAAATTACGCCGCGAAGGGACTTTCCAGTGTGGCTGCGGAGATGATGACCGATCGCGCCAACCTGTTGACGCTGACTGCACCGGAAATGACGGTGCTGGTGGGTGGCCTGCGTGCACTGGATGCCAACACGGGACAGAGCAAGCACGGTGTATTCACCAAGCGTCCGGGCACGTTGAGCAACGACTTCTTCGTCAACCTGCTCGACATGAATACCGAGTGGCAGCGTTCGACCACGGCGGAAGGTGTACTTGAGGGTCGCGATCGTAAAACCGGCGAGGTCAAATGGACCGGCACCGTTGCCGATCTGGTGTTCGGCTCGAACTCGCAACTGCGCGCCATTGCCGAGGTGTACGGGTCGAGTGACGCACAGGAAAAATTCGTGCGCGATTTCGTTGCCGCGTGGAGCAAGGTGATGAGTCTCGGACGTTACGATATCGCCTGATCCTGAAGCGCCCTGATTCGGCGCAGCCGTAAACGGCCTCGCTCTCGTGCTACGGGAGCGGGGCTTTTTTTCGTCCGCACCGCGTAGACCCTCGTGAAGCAAAGTTGATAGACTTCAGGCTCTTTGTTCACGCGCGAATCCCTCGCCGGTAGCGCCGACTACGCCCGCCAATGATAAAAATACGCTATGTAGATTCGCACACCGGCGGTGAACCAACCCGCATGGTTCTGGAGGGTTTCCCCGACCTGTCGCATTTGCCGCTGCGGCAGCGGGTGGAAGCATTGCGCAGGGATCATGATCGCTATCGCGCGGCCGTGGCCTCCGAGCCGCGCGCGTCCGATGTCATGGTCGGCGCGCTGCTGATGCCGCCGACTGAAACCGGTTCGGTAGCGTCGGTGATCTATTTCAACAATGTCGGCTATCTCGGCATGTGCGGGCACGGCACTATAGGTGTGATCGCCACGCTGCGGTACCTTGGGCGGATCGGGCCGGGCGTGCATCGCCTCGATACGCCGGTGGGTACCGTGAGCTGCGACCTGCGAGGCGATGGCAGTGTTTCGATCGAGAACGTCACTTCCTATCGCTACCGCAAGGGTGTGAGCGTGGAGGTCGATGGTTTCGGCACCGTCACCGGCGATATCGCCTGGGGCGGCAACTGGTTTTTCCTGGTCGATGCCAAGGACCGCACGATGGATGTGAAACATATCGATTCGCTGCAGAAATTCGCGGTCGCCATTCGCGAGGCGCTGGCCAAGTCCGGCATCACCGGGCGCGACGGTGCGGAAATCGATCACATCGAACTGTTCGGCGCACCATCGAACGCAAGTCTCGACAGCCGCAATTTCGTGCTGTGCCCCGGCAGTGCTTACGACCGCTCACCCTGCGGCACCGGCACCAGCGCCAAGCTGGCTTGTCTCGCTGCGGACGGCAAGCTGGCCGAGGGCGAAACCTGGCGTCAGGAAAGCATCGTCGGCAGTGTGTTCGAAGGCCGCTATCGACAAGTCGATGGCGGCATCGTCCCCACCATCAGCGGCACCGCGTATGTGTGCGGCGAAGGTTCGCTGCTGATGGACCCGGCTGATCCGTTTTGCTGGGGGCTTCAGCCTGTCGCAAGTCCCTGACTTCGCCATTTCAGTTTTCATGTCACCCCCATCCCAATTACAAGGACCAGCCGCAATGAGCAATTTCTGGAACGGCGTACTGCCCGCCATCACCACTCCTTTTACCGCCGACGGCAAAGTCGATCACGACTTCCTCGCCAAGCACGTCACCATGATGCTGGACGCCGGCTGCTCGGGAATCGTGCCGTTGGGTTCGCTGGGTGAAACGGCAACGCTGACCTTTGTCGAGAAGAAAGAAATCCTTGTCACCGTCGTCAAAACCGTCGGCAAGCGCGGTGGCGTGGTGCCGGGTGTGGCGGCGATCTCGACCGATGAAGGCGTGGCCTTCGCGAAGATGGCGGCGGAAGTCGGCTGCAGCGGCCTGATGGTGCTGCCGCCGTATGTTTATTCCAGCGACTGGCGCGAGATGAAGGCGCATATGTCCGCGGTGATAAGCGCCACCAATCTGCCCTGCATGCTGTACAACAATCCGATTGCCTACAAAACCGATTTCCTGCCGGCGCAGATGGCGGAGGTGGCAGCGGAACATGCCAATCTGGTCGCGGTGAAGGAATCTAGCGCAGACGTGCGCCGTATCGCTGCCATCAAGTCGTTGCTCGGCACGCGCTTGCATATTCTGGTTGGCGTGGACGACATGATCGTCGAAGGCATTGCGGCCGGCGCCACCGGCTGGGTGGCCGGGCTGGTGAATGCCTATCCGCGCGAGTCCGTGGTGCTGTTCGAGATGGCGCGCGCCGGCAAGTGGAAGGAAGTCGAGCCGTTGTATCACTGGTTCCTGCCGCTGTTGAGGCTCGATGTTGTGGTCAAGTTCGTGCAATTGATCAAGCTCACGCAGGAGCATGTCGGCATGGGTAGTGCGCGCGTGCGCGCGCCGCGCATGGTGCTGGCGGGTGCGGAGCTCGCGGAAGCGGAAGCGATCATCAAGCACGCGATTGCGACCAAGCCAGTGTTTCCGGATTAATGAGAGTTCCAAAACATATGACAACGATGCAGTTGCACGCGGCCCCTCTCCCCCAGCCCCTCTCTCCCGCAGGGACTTCCGTTGGTCGCCGCAAGCGGGAGAGGGTGGCCAACAGGCCGGGAGAGGGCAAACAGTGCCGCAATTTGCAGAAACTTCAATAACTGCGGCGATGAGCGGGGACATTTGCATTTCCATGGCTGATTGCCATGGCCGATAAGCCTTACGACGTTGCCGTCATTGGCGCCGGCATCATCGGCCTCGCCTGCGCGTTCCGCCTCGCGCGCGAAGGCCAACGCGTGTTGCTGTTGGATCGCACCGCGCCGGGGCAGGGGGCTTCGTTCGGCAATGCCGGCCACATCGCCACCGAGCAGGTGTTTCCGCTTGCCTCCCCCGAAGTCGTGCGTGGCGCATTGCGCTACCTGCTCGATGCCGAAAGCCCGCTGCGCATTCGTCCCGCCTATCTCGCGTCCATCCTGCCGTGGCTGCTGCGTTTCGCATGGGCATCGCGTCGCCTTTCATTTGATCGCGGCACGGCGGCGCTTTCCTCGCTGCAATCCACCGCCGCTGCTGATCTCGCCGCGCTGCTGTCGGATGTAGGTGCAGCGCACCTGATGCACATGGACGGCCATATGGTGCTGGTCGAGAGTTCGAGCTCGGTCGCAGCGGCACAAAAAGAAGTGGCCGCTCTGGCGAAATTCGGCATCGAGACAAACTGGATTTCCCCTTTACAGGTTCGCGAAATTGCGCCCGATCTCACCGTGCCGGTCGAAGGCGCGCTGAAGTTTTCCGGCACTGGGCACGTCGATGATCCGCACGCCGTTTGCCAGGCGCTGTTTGCTGCCTTCCTCGCTGCCGGCGGAAAGTTTGTGCAAAGCGAAGTGACCGACATCGCGGGCAGCGGTGATTTCTCGGTGACGACATCCGGCGGTGAATCGCATCAAGCGGAAAATGTTTTGCTCAGTTGCGGCGCGTGGTCGAAAGCGCTGGCTGCGCGCATTGGTTACTCGCTGCCGCTTGATACCGAGCGCGGCTATCACATCACGCTCGGCGGTTTTACGCCGCGATTCAATATTCCCATCGCCTCATACGAGCGCAAAGTCATCATGACGCCGATGAGCTGCGGTCTGCGCATGACCGGCACAGTCGAGTTCGGCGGTCTGCGATTGCCGCCGGACGAGAGGCGCTTCGAATTACTCAAGCGCCACATGAATGCGCTGATGGGAAATATGCCTACCGAAAACGCGAGTACTTGGATGGGTTTCCGCCCCTCGCTGCCGGATCATCTACCGGTGCTCGGCCGCGTGCCGGATGGACGCAAGCTGTTCATGGCGTTTGGCCATCAGCATTTGGGATTGACGCTGTCGGGTGTCACGGCGCGAATCATCGCCGCGCAAATCATGGGGCGGAACGCGGGTATCGATCTGCAACCATTCGCGGCGGATCGTTTTTGAGATTTCGAAAGTTTGACTGGCTCACGAGTTGAGCGCGACAAGTGCGAGAGCTTGGGCATTTGGATCAAATGGCAAAACAAACCCCCATCATTCCCGCGCAGGCGGGAATCCAATTTGATCGATTAACTTGGATTCCCGCCTGCGCGGGAATGACGTTTTCTTTGTCGTCACGCGGCACTTGAGTTGTGCCGCTCTGTGCTGCTGAAATTTAAACTCCAGCACTGGAGCGCCTTCCCGGGCATTTTCGGCCTGAGCGCCGCTCCAGTGCTTGAGTTTGTCAATTGAATTGTGCATGTGCCGACTGTTGGCGGCGTTGCACTACGCGAATGACATAATCCCCGCATGAACATCACTTTCCTCGGTGCGGCCGGTGAAGTCACCGGCTCCTGTTATCTGATCGAGTGCGGCAAGGCGCGCTTTCTCATCGATTGCGGCATGTTCCAGGGCGACAAGGATGCCTGGGACAAGAACGTGCATGCGCTGGATTTCGATGCTTCGCAGATTGACTTCGTGCTGCTGACCCACGCCCACATCGATCACTGCGGTTTGCTGTCGCGCCTGTGCGCACGCGGCTTTCGCGGGCCGATCTACGCCACGCCGGCCACGGCCGATTTAATGGGCGTGATGCTGCTGGACAGCGCGCATGTGCAGCTGAAGGATGCCGAGCGCGCGCAGCGCCATCGTCGCGAGCCTGCTTTCGAGGCCGAGCCGCTGTATTCCGTCGTACAGGCCGAACAAACGCTGCGGCACAATCGTCCCGTTGCCTACGACGTGGTGTTCGAGCCGCACGCCGGCATCCGTGCCTGCTTTCGCGATGCCGGTCACATCATCGGCTCCGCCAGTATCGAAATCTGGCTGAGCGAAGACGGCGTCGAAAAGAAACTGGTGGTGTCCGGCGATATCGGCGAACGCAACCGGCCGATACTGCGCGACCCGCAACGGATCGAAGAGGCCGATGTGCTGCTGGTCGAATCGACCTACGGCAGCCGCGACCATCGCTCGTTCGACGACACCTATCGCGAAGTTACCGAAGTCATCAACCGCACGCTGAACGAAAAGCGCGGCAGCATCGTCATTCCGGCATTCGCCGTCGGCCGTGTGCAGGAGGTGCTGTATGTGCTGTGCAAGCTCGCGCGCGACGGAAAAATCCGCGCCAGCAATGGTGGCATGAACATCTTTGTCGATTCACCGATGGGCGCCCGTGCGACCGAGCTGATGCTGAAACATCACGCCGTGCTGGACGAGGATGTGCTGGATATTTTCAACGTGCTGGCCGGCCGCAAAGGCAGGCGGCAACACGGCAATCCCGAAATCCGTTTTACCGAAACACCGGAAGAATCGATGGCGCTGAATCGCATCGACAGTGGCGCGATCATCATTTCCGCCAGCGGCATGTGCGAGGCAGGGCGCATCCGCCATCACCTGCGGCACCGGCTGGCGAAATCGCAGAACACGGTGCTGTTCACCGGCTATCAGGCGATAGGCACCACCGGACGGCGCATCGTCGATGGCGCGAAATACGTGCGGCTATTTGGCGAGGACGTCGCCGTGCGCGCCGAAGTCGCCACCATCGGCGGCCTATCGGCGCACGCCGGCCAGTCGGGATTGCTGTGGTGGCTGCAGGGGTTCAGGAAACCGCCGGCGCAGACGTTTGTGGTTCATGGCGAACCGGAGTCGGCGGGGGCGCTGGCGGGGAAGATAGGGGAGATGGGGTGGAGTGGGGTGAGGGTTGCGGGGGCGGGGGAGCGGGTGGGGTTTTGATGGCTGCCGAACAAATCACGCCGATCCCTTTGAATACTAAGTCAGACTGCGCCTGTGACGACATTTGCGTGTTCAAGCAATTCTGAAATGACATGCGCCTTCCAGACCACACCAAGATCGGATTCGGCGTTGATGCGTCCACTGTACATGCCGAGGAAATCGCTTCGCATCTCTATCTCTTCTAGACCATTAGAGAGCGGCACTTCTGCGTTGTTATCGCGGTGACGAATTACCGGCGAACCAGATTGACCTTTTCGACTGCGACAGTCGATGAGAAAAACAGGCCTCCCTCCGTGGTCGATTTCCGGTTCTGAAGCGATGAAGCCTGTTGCCCATACTGCGAAAGAGGGGCCAGTTCGTTCTCCAAACGGGAACCCTATAACGCTCACCCGTTGCGCTGGCTGAATCTGCATGTGAACCAGAGATTCAACTTTGTAGGGATAGAGACAAATATCATCTCGTTTCGCAATCGGGAGCGCAACAACATCTGCCGTCGGACCCAGCTCGGGATGCTCGATCCACCGGGGTTCATTTCCATCGCATAACGGCACATCCACTTGCACGAATCGACCGAGCTCAGATCGAGCGTTATGCCAGACGGTCAGACTGTCCGGAATAGCAATCGTCCGCTTGCAAAGCGGCGCGCCTGTTTCTTGATCTCGCCCAGTGACGTTGTGTCTGTTGGTCAACAGAAAGTCGACGCCTACCGAGATTCTTGCGACAAAGGCCGTTCCGCAGGCAATCGTGTGTCCGTTCGCTTTCATTTCGATGAACAACGACTGATGCGACGGCTGTGAGATGTGGAAGGGCATGGAGCGCGATCTAAATTAATTTATACGGCACTGTTGACGCATAGCCTGCCCGCACAAATGTTAGACAGCTCGTAGGTTGGGCAAACGGCTCTATGTTTGCCCAACAGTTATCGCAAATCAATCACCAATGTTGGGCAGATGAAACTTGCCCAACCTACACTCTGGCTTAGAGAAGGGTTAAAAAACTCTAGCACTGGCGCGCCTCTCCAGCCAATTTCGGCCTGAAAGCCGCACCAGTGCTGGAGTTTTCTGCATCATCTCCGCATTCGAGAACGTAGCTTCCTTCGGTAGAAGGCGAGGCCTTCTAGTCATGCATTGAACAAAAACATAGTTAGAGGTCCCCGCCTTCGCGGGGACGACACAAGAACGCTCGCCCAGTTTTTCGCCGCGGCGATAACTCGATTTCCTCAAACCGCCTTCTTCACAAAATCCCGCAGGTGCTTCGCCTGCGCCTTCAACGACGGAATGTGCACATACATCATGTGCCCGGCCTCGTAGTAATGCTTGGTGATGTTGCCGGCGAGGCTGGCGTCCAGCGCCATGTGGTTCAGCACATAGTCGCTGGCGAAGTGCGGCGTGGCGAGGTCGTAGTAGCCTGAGCCGACATAGACCTTCATGTGCGGATTGCTGCTCATCGCCTTGCGCAGGCTTTCGGCGACGTTGAGGTGCTGGTCCTTTGAGCCGAAATCCCAGGTCATGTAGAGCTTGGAAATCATGGTGTAGGGCGTGTCGCTTTCATAGCCGAGTTCGCGGCGCAGGTAGTCGTTGATGCAACCGGCATAAGCGCCATCGAGATTGGTGTGCGCCGGATCGAATTCGAAATTCTCACCTGCGGCATCGCGGTCTATGCCCTTGAAGCGGCTGTCGAGGCGGCCGACGGTGCGATGCTCGTCGCGGCACAGTTCCTTGCAGAAGCGGTGGATCTGGATACGCAGATTGGTAGAGGTGATGTACTCGGCGGAGAGGCCGGTGTACTGAACCAGTTTCTTCACGATCTCGCTGCGCTTGGCAGCAGACAATTTGTCACCGAGGAACAGCGCGTTGTTGTATTCGCCTTCGGCGAATGCTTCAACTTCATCCAGCACCGCGCGCAACGGCTTGGCCTGCAGGCGCTTGTCCAGCTTCCTGTGATACCAAGCTGTAGCGGCATAGGTCGGCAGAAACAACACATGCGCGAGATCGTGGCCGGCGTAAAAACGGAAGGTGCTGAAATCGAGCGCGGTGGAAAACAGCAGCAGACCGTTCAGGTACATGCCGTACTTTTCCTGCAGCAGCGAGGAAAGGCCGGCTGCGCGCGTGGTGCCGTAAGATTCGCCGGCGATGAACTTGGGCGAGGACCAGCGCTGGTTGCGCGTGGTGTAAAGGCGGATGAAATCGCCCACGCTGTCGAGATCGCGCTGATAGCCGTGAAACTCTTTCACCTTCTCGCCATCGAGCATGCGGCTGTAACCGGTGCCGATCGGGTCGATGAAAACGAGATCGGTTTCTGCTAATAGCGAGTACTCGTTGTCGACCAGTTGATAGGGCGGCGGCGGCGCGTTGCCGTCGGCATCGAGCTTGACCCGCTTCGGTCCCAATACACCCAGGTGCAGCCATACGCTCGATGAACCCGGGCCGCCATTGAAGGAAAATGTCAGCGGACGTTTGGCGCGGTCTTTAACGCCATCGCGCGTGTAGGCGATGAAGAACATGGTGGCGCGCGCTTTGTCGGCCTCGCGATTGCCATCTTTTTCGTTGTCTTCTTTCAGTACCACGGTGCCGCAGGTCACGGTGTAGGCGATGTTCTCGCCGTTGATGCGAATCTTGTGTTTGCTGGTGACGACGTGATCGACGGGAGGTGGAACGGGCAGGGCGGGAGTGGAGCTGGATTCGGGCTTATCGGTGGCCATGGCAGGAAGGTGCGGTGGGGGAAACACCTATTATTGCCCAAACTTGGTTTGGCGCCCGCCTTGCCGCCGTAGCGGTTTGTCACAGACTTTAAGCGAAGGCGGGTTGCACCTTGCTGAGGAGCTTGGCTAGCCGATCCGCATTGCGTGCGGCCATGCCGTAAATCGAAAGCTGTGGGTTGGCGCCAATCGAGGTGGGGAATGCCGAGCCATCGAATACCCACAGGTTTTCGATCTGATGATGACGGCCATCGCCGCCGATCACCGATACCCGCGGGTCCGCCCCCATGGTGCATCCGCCCATCACATGCGCGCTGGCTACACGCGTGCGCAGCGTTTTCATCGGCATTGCCTCGATGGCACGGCGAGCATCAGCCCAGCTGCGGTAGGGCTTGGCGTCTTCGTGCAGCGGCATGACGATTTTTGCGCCGGCGGCAAACTGGATTTCGGCCATCACCAACAAGGATTGGCGTATGCCTTCCCAAACGTAGCGATCAATCGGGTAGTCCAGCAGGCCGCTGCCGTCGTTGCGGATCGATACCGTGCCGCCCACGCTGCGTGGATGAAAGCCGTCGCGCATCAGCGCAATCGCGACGTGCAGGTTTGGCAGGCGCTTCATCCAGCCCGCATGCTCGGCGCCGAATCCGGGCAGGGTGATCCCCGCCAGAATCGGGTGGATCGGTGGCGCTTCCAGCTTGAATCCCATCGGCCCGTCATGCGCCAGGGTGTCGAGATAGTGGTCGGAATAAATCGTCTGTGGTGCACCGGAATACGCCTCAACCTTCTGGTCCATCACCGCCGCGCAAACTGAAGATGGATGCAGGAAGGTGCGCTTGCCCAGCGTGCCGTGCGGATTGGGCAGGCCGGAACGCAGCATCAACGCCGGATTGTTGATCGCGCCACCGGCCAGCACCACGTGTCGCGCGCGCACGCGAATCTTCCACGGGCCGGGTACTACGCCGTCGCTGTTCATGCCGCTGGCGGAGACGCTGGTGATGCGTCCGTAACGATGTCCAAGTTTGTCGACCCGCGCACCGTGAATCAGTGTGAGCCCACGATCCAGCGAATCCGGAATGGTGGTGACCAGCATCGATTGCTTGGCGTTGGTCGGGCAGCCCATGCCGCAGTAGCCAAGGTTCCAGCAGCCTTTGACGTTACGGCGAATGGCGGCTGAGGGAATGCCCAGCTTTTCGCAGCCGCGCCGCAGGATGTCGTTGTTCTCGTTGGGTGCGACTGGCCATGGAGTGATCGACAGGCGCGCTTCCATTTTCTCGAACCATGGCGCCATGCGCGCTTCGCTGTAGTCGGCCAAGCCCCAGACTTTTTCCCAGTGCTGCAATGTGGCCGGTGGCGTGCGAAAGCTGGAGGTCCAGTTAACCGTGGTCGAGCCACCGACCGCGCGGCCCTGCAGGATGGTGATGCCCTTGTCCTTGGTCTGGCGACCGGCGGATTCCTGATACAGCTGCGGATAGGCATCACGCTCGCGCATGCGGAAATCAGTTGAACTTTTGAACGGGCCTTCCTCGATCATCAGCACTTTCAGGCCGGCCTGTGTCAGCACCTCGGCGGTGACACCTCCACCGGCGCCGGAACCGACGATCACCACATCGCATTCGATATTGACGTCGCCCGTCAGTCGCGTGCCGTCGATGACTTTCCAGTCGCGTGCGCGATCGTTCAGCGCGATTTTGATCGGATCAGGGACAATTGATTGGCTCATTGCAGACCCAACTCTTTCGCGTAGGGCGGGCCGCCATAGCCGATCTTCTGCCATGACAGCGGATTGCCGTACCAGCAGGCGATCATCACCCGTGCCAGTGCCTGATAGCCTTGCTGCAAAAGCGCGAAGCGGCTTTGCTGCCAATCGGCGAGAAACGCGCTGACTTCTTCTTCGCTGGCTTCGGGCCAGGGTTTGCTGACGCCGGCAACCAGACGCCGAGTGGGTGCGAAGGTCAGCAAGCTCAGCAGCTGCTGGACTTCGGCTTGCACGGCCGGGGACAGGCCTGCGACGGTTCGATCAAACGCTTCCACGACCTCATTGATTGCAACTTGCCGTGCGACCGCTTCATCGGGCAATGCACCTTTGAGGACAGCCGGTGCCAATGCCGCAATCAGCTCAGCATCCTTGTTGGCCAGCTTCTTTAAGTCCAGCGAGCCAGGCTTGTCATCCTGCGCGAATACATTGCGATCCAGCGCGCGAGCCGCGATCAGCACGCAGGCACTGGCGACACCAACCTTGAGGAACGTACGACGGGAAATAGCCATTTCAGCGCAACAGGATCTTGATCAGCGACTCGAAGCGCTTGCCGAAGGGCGGCTTGAACAGGCCGATGCCATTCAGCGGTGACTGATGAAAGATCGGCTTCATCTTCGAGAAGGTCTCGAAGCCATGGCGACCGTGGTAGGCGCCCATTCCCGAAGGGCCGACGCCACCAAAGGGCAGCGTTTCTTGCGAGATATGCATGATGGTCTCATTGACCGATACGCCACCGGCGATGGTATCGTTCAGCACGCGCTGGACGTGATCGTCGAAATT